>NZ_NMPP01000011.1:0-122454 GCF_009192885.1 Xanthomonas sp. LMG 12462
ACTTGATAAAGTAACACGGTGGGCAGTGGAAAGCGGAACGCCGACGCCCCCCCCCCCCTCCCCGCCGCCCCCCCCCCCGCCCCCGCCCACCCCCCCCCCAGCCGCTTCGGCGCCGGCCCCGCCGCGGCGATGGGCGATGCCCTGGCCGCCGACCGCACGCCGATCGACAGCCTGGTCGGCAGCGACCTGTACCAACTGCTGCTCACCGAGGGCAACAGCAACGCCACCCGCAACGCGCTGCGCACCTACGCGGTCAACAGCGGGCTGTACAACAAGCTGTTCAACGACACCGACCCGGCGCTGACCAACGCGCAGCGCGAGGCGGCAGCCCTGCAGGCGCTGTACGCCGAACCGCTGTCGGCGTTCCTGCTCGGCAACACCGCCGCCGACACCGCGATCGGCACGCTGGCCAGCGCCATCCTCGGCGATGCCTCGCGCAGCGCCGACCTCAGCACCGCCGACATCGCCCGCTTCCGCAACCTCGCCGCCAATCCCACTGCCGCGGCGCTGACGCCGGCCGGCTTCAGCCAGGCGCTGTACACCATGGCCGCCAACGGCAACGGCGCGCGGCGCATGGACCAGGACGCGCGCGGCGTCGGCATGGCGGTGACCTACAAGAACGGCGGCTTCAGCGCTGACCTGGGCAGCACGCCGGTCGGCTTCCCCGAGCGCCGCATCGTCGGCGGCGTCGGCTATCGCGGCCAGGCCGGCGACAACCTCACCTATTCGGGTGAGGTGTTCCGGCGCGCGGTCAGCGACAGCCTGCTGTCCTTCGGCGGCGTCGACGACGGCCGCACCGGGCTCGGCTGGGGTGGCGTGACCAGCAACGGCCTGCGCCTGTCGGCCACCCTCGACAACGGCCTGCTCGGCGGCTACGCCAGCGCCAGCGCCGACCGCCTGGTCGGCCGCAACGTCGCCAGCAACGACCACCGCCAGGTCGACCTCGGTGTATACGTGCACGCACTGGACACCGAGAACCAGTCGCTGACCGCCGGCCTCAACCTGACCGCGATGCAGTACGACAAGAACCTGGGCGGCTACACCTACGGCCAGGGCGGCTATTTCAGCCCGCAGGACTACGTGGACCTGGGCTTCCCGGTGCACTGGAGCGGGCGCACCGCCGGGCGCACGGTCAACTGGAGCGTGGACGCCAGCGTCGGCGTGCAGCATTTCCGCAGCGACGACAGCCCGTACTTTCCGACCAGCGCGCAGATGCAGCAGGCCGCCTACGATGCCGCCTCTCTGGCCGCGCTGCTGGGGCTGACCGACCGCTACGTCGCGCCGGTCTACGCCGGGCAGAGCAAGACCGGCATGTCCTACAACATCGCCGGCGCGGCCGAATGGCAGATCGCCCCGCAACTGTTCCTGGGCGGCCGCCTGCTGCTCAACAACGCCCGTGACTACACCCAGTTCAGCACCAACCTCTACGTGCGCTTCGTGCTCGACCGGCTCGGCGCCGGCCTCGGTCGCCGCCCGCAGGTGCTGGCTTCGCCGTACGTGCCGGAGTAGGGCGCGCGCCGCGCAGAGACCGGCGCAGGCGTCAACTGTCGTACAGCCGCGACAAGCAACGCCGAAACCCGACTGACACCCTCCGTCGTCGGGACTGAAGTCCCTCCCACAAGGATGCCCAGCGCATCCCTGCGGGAGCGACGTCAGGCGGGCGTCACGTGTGCACATCCATCTCGGCGAATGGCCCGCGGCGCTGCGGAACCACGCGTGACGGAACGCGCGATGCATTGGCTGGGTGCACTGTGGGAGGGACTTCAGTCCCGACGCATTGCGCCATCGGCAAGCGCGCCACGTCGCGCGTCGCGGCTGCATGACAGTTCACGCCTGCAGAATTTGGCCGGCGCTTCGCCGCAACACGGGGATTGCACCGCGGCGGGTCCGAGTTGGGGAAGGGGATGCCGCCGCTCCGCTGCACGCGCCGCCGGCACGGCGGATAATCGTGGCCATCCCCGCACAGGAGTCCGCCATGATCCGCGACATCATCCGCATGGGCGACCCGCGTCTGCTGCGCCAGGCGTCGCCGGTCACCGACTTCGACAGCGCGCAACTGCACGCGCTGGTGGCCGACATGTTCGAGACCATGGATGCCGCGCGCGGCGTCGGCCTGGCCGCGCCGCAGATCGCGGTGGACCTGCAGTTGATGGTGTTCGGCTTCGAGCGCAGCGCGCGCTATCCGGACGCGCCGCCGGTGCCGCGCACCGCCCTGGCCAACGTGGAGATCGAGCCGCTGTCCGACGAGCTGGAGGACGGATGGGAAGGCTGCCTGTCCATTCCCGGGCTGCGCGCGGTGATCCCCCGCTACCGGCACATCCGCTACCGCGGCGTGCTGCCCGACGGCACCCCACTGCAACGCGACGCCGAGGGCTTCCACGCGCGCGTGGTGCAGCACGAGCACGACCACCTGATCGGCCGGCTGTATCCCTCGCGCATCCGCGACTTCGACAAGTTCGGCTTCGAGGACGTGCTGTCCTACGACTTGTAGGGCCGGCCTCGACATCGTGCTGTGTGTTTTCGTAGGAGCGGCTTCGGCCGCGTCCGGGCGTTCCCGGTCACGCCCGGTCGCGGCCGAAGCCGCTCCTACGACAGCGCCGATCACAGGCGATGCCCAAAACGCGCACGGCCCGCGCGAGGCGGGCCGTGGCGGGTGCTGCGAGAAACGCGCTGCGGCTTACTTCAGCGCCTTGAAGCGCAGGCGCTTGGGGCCGGCGTCGTCGCCCATGCGGCGCTTCTTGTCTTCCTCGTACTCGCGGTAGTTGCCCTGGAAGAACTCCACGTGCGAGTCGCCCTCGAAGGCGAGGATGTGGGTGGCGATGCGGTCCAGGAACCAGCGATCGTGCGAGATCACGAAGGTGTTGCCCGGGAACTCCAGCAGCGCGTCTTCCAGCGCGCGCAGGGTTTCGATGTCCAGGTCGTTGGACGGTTCGTCGAGCAGCAGCACGTTGCCGCCCTGCAGCAGGGTCTTGGCCATATGCAGGCGGCCGCGCTCGCCGCCGGACAGCGAGCCGACCATCTTCTGCTGGTCCTGGCCCTTGAAGTTGAAGCGGCCGATGTAGGCGCGCGACTGGATCTCCACACCGTTGATGTTGAGGATGTCCAGGCCGCCGGAAATCTCCTGGAACACGTTGTGGTTGCCTTCCAGCTTGTCGCGGCTCTGGTCCACGTACGACAGCTGCACGGTCGGCCCGACCACGATCTCGCCCGAATCCGGCTTCTCCTGCCCGGTGATCATCTTGAACAGGGTCGACTTGCCGGCGCCGTTGGGGCCGATGATGCCGACGATGGCGCCCGGCGGGATGATCATCGACAGGTTGTCGATCAGCAGGCGGTCGCCGAACTTCTTGGAGACGTTCTTGAACTCCATCACCGAGTTGCCCAGGCGCTCGCCCGGCGGGATGAAGATTTCGTTGGTCTCGTTGCGCTTCTGGTAATCGACCGACTGCAGTTCGTCCAGGCGCGCCAGACGTGCCTTGCCCTTGGAACGGCCGCCCTTGGCGTTCTGCCGGGCCCACTCAAGTTCCTTCTGGATGGCCTTCTGCCGCGCCTTCTCCTGGTTCTCTTCCTGCTTCAGGCGCTCGTCCTTCTGCATCAGCCATTCGGTGTAGTTGCCCTTCCACGGAATGCCGCGGCCGCGGTCCAGTTCCAGGATCCACTCGGCGGCGTTGTCGAGGAAGTAGCGATCGTGGGTGACCGCGACCACGGTGCCGGTGTAGCGCGCCAGGAACTGCTCCAGCCATTCCACCGACTCGGCGTCGAGGTGGTTGGTCGGTTCGTCGAGCAGCAGCATGTCCGGCTTCTGCAGCAGCAGCCGGCACAGCGCCACGCGGCGCTTCTCGCCGCCGGACAGGTTGGCGATCTTGGCGTCCCACGGCGGCAGCCGCAGCGCATCGGCGGCCACGTCGAGCTGGTTCTCCAGGGTGTGCGCGTCGCCGGCGGCCAGGATCGCCTCCAGGCGCTCCTGTTCCTTGGCCAGTGCGTCGAAGTCGGCGCCTTCCTCGGCATAGGCGCCGTACACCGCTTCCAGCGCGGCCTGCGCCTGCAGCACTTCGCCCACGCCTTCCTCGACCGACTCGCGCACGGTCTTGTTCGGATCCAGTTCCGGCTCCTGCGCCAGGTAGCCGACCTTGGTGCCGGGCTGCGGACGCGCCTCGCCTTCGAAATCGGTGTCCACGCCGGCCATGATCTTCAGCACGGTGGACTTGCCGGCGCCGTTGAGGCCGAGCAGGCCGATCTTGGCGCCGGGGAAGAAGGACAGCGAGATGTCCTTGATGATCTGGCGCTTGGGCGGCACGGTCTTACTGACCCGGTTCATGGTGTAGATGTATTGCGACATGGCAGCTCCAAAGGCGCAGGGCGCCCGCCGGCCGGCAGCCGGAGGGCGTCGAAAGGGATGACGGATTATAGCCGGACGGCCGCCGGCAATCGTTGCCGTGGTTGCGCCAGCACACGCGCTGGCGGTGCTGCGCAGGCTATTCGGCGATCGGCGGCAGTGCCGCGGTCGATGCCGTCGACGATGCGCCGGCGCGGCGCTGCCGGCGCAGGTAGAACAGCGCGCAGAGCACCAGCAGCAGCATCGCCAGCCACTCGCTGTGCAGCGCCGCCTGCATCGCGGCCAGGCTGCCGCCGCCGTGGGCGTGCGCATAGATCGCGCCCAGTGCCGCCGGCCCCAGGCCCATGGCCGCCTGCAGGATGGTGGAGAGCATGGCGCTGCCGGCGCCGGCATGCTCGGTGGGCACCTGCGACAGGCCGATGCGGTAGAAGCTGGCCACGATCCAGGCCTGGCCGGCGCCGATCAGCGCCGTCGCCGGCGCCAGGTTGCCCGCGCCCGGATGCGGCCACACCGCGTGCAGCGTCCAGCCCAGCGCCAGCAGGCCCAGCATCTGCACCATGCAGCCCAGCAACAGCGTCGGCAGCGGGCCGCAGCGCGTCGCCACGCGGGCGCTGACCAGCGCGGAGGCGAAGTAGGCCGCCCCCAGCACGATGAAGGCATTGCCCGACTGCAGCGGCGACAGACCGGCGCCGGTCTGCAGGGTCAGCGCCAGCACGAACATGAAGCCGCTCCAGCAGGTGAAGAACACCCCGCCCACCAGCAGCGCGAAGCGCACGCTGGGCAGCCGCAGCAGGGCCGGCGGCAGCAGCGGCGTGCGCCCGCGGCGTTCCTGCCACAGTTCGACCCGGGCCAGCGCCGCCAGCAGCGGCAGGCACGCGGCCAGCACCGCCAGGCACGCCGGCGGCCAGTGCAGGGAAGGGCCCAGCGCCAACGGCAGCAGCAGGCAGGCCAGGAACAGCCCCAGCAGCCCGGCGCCGGCCAGGTCGGGCGGCATCCGCCGTGCCGCGCGGGTCTCCGGCACCGCGCGCAGGCACGCCAGCGCCAGCAGGCAGAACGGCAGGTTGATCAGGAACACGCTGCGCCAGCCGGAGCCGCCGATGTTGGCGCTGACCAGCGATCCGCCCAGCACCTGGCCGATGACGAAGGCGATGCCGCCCAGCGAGCCGTACAGCGCCAACGCCCGGGCGTGCGCCTTGCCGTGCAGGCTGACGTGGATGGTGGCGAGGATCTGCGGCACCGCCAGCGCCGCCCCCAGGCCCTGCAGGATGCGGCCGGCCAGCAGCGCTCCCACCGAACCGGCGACGCCGCACAGCAACGAGGCCAGGCCGAACAGCAGCACGCCGGCGCCGAACACGCGGCGCCGGCCGAGGTTGTCGCCGAGCCGGCCGCCCGCCGCCAGGCCCACCGCGAAGGCGACGCCGTAGACGGCCACGATCAGTTCCAGTTGAGTCGCCGACGCATGCAGCGTGTGCGTGATCGAGCCGAGCGCGACGTTGAGGATGGAGAAGTCGATCAGCGGCAGCATCTGCCCGATCAGCAGGATGCCCAGGCCGCGGTGGCTCAGGGTGGGGGCGCTGGCGGACATGGCGGAAGCAGGGGAGGTGGGCGTGGTCATGGCGCGCAGTATGGGCAGTCGATAAACTGGTACAAGGACTCATTTATCCTGGTACTGACAGTGCCTCCCTGACGGTCTCGAGCGCCGTCTCAGGCGGAGCCGGACACCGTGGCGCGGCGTGCGCCGGGTCCTGGCGCCGGATCGTTCGGTGGCGGCACACAACGACGCGGAGAAGACGATGCAACTGGACCTCGCGCATTCCACCCCCACGCCGCAGCGGGTGGCCGCACCGGCCGCACCGACCGCGTCCGGCCCGGCCCTGGCCAGCGAGCGCGCCCGCGCGCTTGGCGCCTTCCTGCGTGCCCGCCGCGAGAGCCTGGATCCGGCGCGGCTGGCGCTGCCGCGCGGCGGCAGGCGCCGCACCCCGGGCCTGCGCCGCGAGGAGGTGGCCTTGCTCGCCGATGTCGGCGTCACCTGGTACACGTGGCTGGAGCAGGGGCGCCCGGTCCGCGCCTCGGCGCGCGTGCTGACCGCCATCGCCCGCGCCCTGCAGTGCTCGGAGGTGGAGACCGCGCACGTGCTGGCGCTGGCGGGGGTGGGCGAGACCGCGGCCCTGGCGCCGCCGCCGTGCGAACGCCTGACCGGCACCGCGCGCATGCTGCTCGATCAGCTCGGGCCGTGGCCGGCGATGCTGCAGACGCCGCGCTTCGACATCCTCGGCGCCAACCCGGCCTTCGAGCGGCTGATGGGCGTGACCCTGGCCGACCTGGCGGACGCCGATCGCAACTGCGTCTATCAGGCCTTCACCAATCCGCGCTGGCGCGACGCGCTGCTCGATCGCCAGGACGTGCTGCAGCACATGGTGGCGATGTTGCGCGCGGCGATGGCCGAGCACCTGGGCGAGCCGGAATGGGAGGCCTTGCTGGCGCGCTACCGTGCCGCCTCGGCGGAGTTCGATGCGCTGTGGCGGCAGCGGCGCGAGGTGCGCGGCGTGGAAAACCAGCTCAAGCGCTTCCGCCATCCGCAGGAAGGCGAACTGCGCCTGCAGCAGGTCAACTGGTGGTCGGCGCCGCGCAACGGCAACCGCCTGGTGGTCTATTTGCCAGCCGATGACACAGCGCAGGCTGCGCTGTTGCGCCTGCACGCGCAGGCCGGAAAAGCCGCTGGATGAACGCTTTCCTAGCCCGATCCGGGAAGCTGAATACGTAACCGATTCCAGCAGGAGACGGTTCAGACGAAAACGGCCTAAATGCAACTGCCACACCCCGTGACGGAGTTGCCATGAACATGAAACGCATTGCCACAATTGCCCTTTCGTCCGCGCTGGCGCTGGGTTTCATGGCGCCACCCGCCTTCGCCTGGGGGCCGGGCGGCCCGGGTCCGGGCTGGGGCCCGCCGGGTCCTCCGGGGCCGCCGCCCCCGCCGCCGGGACCGGGTCCGCGCGACCACGGCTGGTACGACCGCGGCTACCGCGACGCCGATCGCGAGCGCTACTGGCGCGACCGTGAGCGCGACCGTCGCGACGCCCGTCGCGCCTACGACCGCGGCTACCGTGACGGCTATCGCAACGGCCCCGACGTCGTCTATTACCGCCCGGGTCCGCCGCGCTGGGCGCGCGGCCAGCGCTACTACGGCCCGAACTACGTGGTCTACGACTACGACCGTTACCAGGTCCGGCGTCCGCCGTACGGCTACCGCTGGGTGCGCGACGACACCGGCAACCTGCTGCTGGTCGCCATCGCCACCGGCATCATCGCCGACCTGGTGCTCAGCGGCCGCTGAGCCCTGCTGCGGCATCGCCAGACGGCCTCCTTCGGGAGGCCGTCTGCGTTTTGGTTCGCCCTCGGCCGCGCGCGGGGCTTAAACTAGTCGTCTGCCTTCTGTCCATGCCCCCGGAGACCCGATGTTCCCGCGCGACGCCCGCATCGAAACCTACGATCCCGACCTGGCCCGCGCCATCGCCGCCGAAGCCGGCCGCCAGGAAGACCACGTCGAGCTGATCGCCAGCGAGAACTACTGCAGCCCGCTGGTCATGGAAGCGCAAGGCAGCCAGCTGACCAACAAGTACGCCGAAGGCTATCCGGGCAAGCGCTACTACGGCGGTTGCGAATTCGTCGACGTCGCCGAGCAGCTGGCCATCGACCGGGTCAAGCAATTGTTCGGCGCCGACTACGCCAACGTGCAGCCGCACAGCGGCTCGCAGGCCAACCAGGCGGTGTACTTCGCGCTGCTGCAGCCGGGCGACACCATCCTCGGCATGTCGCTGGCGCACGGCGGCCATCTGACCCACGGCGCCAAGGTCAACGCCTCCGGCAAGCTGTTCAACGCCGTGCAGTACGGCGTCAACGACCAGGGCCTGATCGACTACGACGAAGTCGAGCGCCTGGCCGTGGAGCACAAGCCGAAGATGGTGGTGGCGGGCTTCTCCGCCTACTCGCAGGTGATCGACTGGGCGCGCTTCCGCGCCATCGCCGACAAGGTCGGCGCGTACTTCTTCGTGGACATGGCGCACGTAGCCGGCCTGGTCGCCGCCGGTGTCTATCCGACCCCGCTGCCGCACGCGCACGTGGTCACCTCCACCACCCACAAGACCCTGCGCGGCCCGCGTGGCGGCATCATCGTCGCCAGTGCCGCCGGCGCCGGCGACAAGCTCGAAGACCTGTCCAAGAAGCTGCAGTCGATCGTCTTCCCCGGCATCCAGGGCGGACCGCTGATGCACGTGATCGCGGCCAAGGCGGTGGCGTTCAAGGAAGCGCTGGAGCCGGAATTCACCCGCTACCAGCAGCAGGTGGTGAAGAACGCCCAGGCCATGGCCAAGACCCTGATCGCGCGCGGCTACAAGATCGTCTCCGGCGGCACCGAGAACCACCTGATGCTGGTGGACATGATCGGCCGCGACGTCTCCGGCAAGGACGCGGAAGCGGCGCTGGGCAAGGCCCACATCACCGTCAACAAGAACTCGGTGCCCAACGACCCGCGCTCGCCGTTCGTGACCTCGGGCCTGCGCCTGGGCACCCCGGCGATCACCACCCGCGGCTACCAGGAACAGGATTGCGTCGACCTGGCCAACTGGATCGCCGACGTGCTCGACGCCCCGGCCGACGACACCGTGCTGGCGCGCGTGCGCGACGCGGTGACCGCGCAGTGCCGCAAGTATCCGGTGTATGGCTGAAAAACGGGAATGGGGAATGGAGAATCGGGAATGGTTGAAAGTGCTAGCTGGCGCCTTTGGCGTTCCCATTCCCCATTCCCGTTTCCCCACTCCCGGCACCTATATGGCTGAGGCGGGAATGGAGAATCGAGAATCGGGAATGGTCAGACGCGCTACGCTTGCGCTGTTGACGCTCCCATTCCCCATTCCCGTTTCCCCATTCCCGGCGCCCTGAATGCACTGCCCCTTCTGCCAGCACACCGATACCCGGGTGATCGATTCGCGCGTGTCCGAGGACGGCGCGACGATCCGCCGGCGTCGCGAGTGCGAGGCCTGCGGCGAGCGCTTCAGCACGCTGGAGACGATCGAACTCAAGCTGCCGACGGTGATCAAGAGCGACGGCGGGCGCGAGGCGTTCGATGCGCGCAAGCTGCGCACCAGCTTCGACCGCGCGCTGCAGAAGCGGCCGGTGGCCGAGGAACAGATCGAGGCGGCGGTGCGCGCGGTGGTGCACCAGTTGCGCATGTCCGGCGAACGCGAACTGCCCTCGATCCGGGTCGGCGAGTACGTGATGGCCGAGCTGCGCAAGCTCGACCATGTCGGCTACGTGCGCTTCGCCTCGGTGTACCGCAGCTTCCAGGACGTGGCCGATTTCCGCGAGGAGATCGAGAAGCTCGAGCGCGAGTTGCCGGTGGGCAGCGAGCAGTTGCCGCTGCTGGACCTGGTGCGCGCGGCCAAGCCGGGCGACAAGACCGGCAAGCGCTGAGCGCATGCGCATCGTCTGTCTGGCCGAGGCCGCGCAGCACATCCCCGCGTTGGCGCAGGAGCATCTGCAGGCGTTCGGCCCGCTGCTGCCGGAGTGGAACGTGGTGGAGGCCGAGGCCGACCTGCGCAGCCACCGCGACGAACGCCGCATCCCCACCAGCTGGATCGCCCTGGACGGCGAGGACTGGCTGGGGTCGGTGAGCCTGCTGCAGAACGACGACGCGCGCATCCGCCAGTTCTCGCCGTGGCTGGCGACGCTGTACGTGCGGCCGCAGGCACGCGGTGCCGGCGTCGGCGCCGCCCTGGTCGCGCACTGCGTGCAGGCCGTCGCGCGCTTCGGCGTGCAGTGGCTGTACCTGTACTGCGAGCCGGTGCTGGTGCCGTTCTACGAGCGCCTGGGCTGGCAGCGCCATGCCGACCTGCCGCTGGGGCTGCTGCAGATCGTGGTGATGCGCCGCGACGCTAGCGCCGCATCTGCATCTACATGAGCGCCGACGCCGTGCCCGGCTTCTCCGCCGACGACCATCGCTGGATGGCGCAGGCCCTGCGCCTGGCCGAACGCGGCGCCTACACCACACGACCCAACCCGATGGTCGGCTGCGTGATCGTGCGCGACGGTGTCGTGGTGGGCGAGGGATTCCACCAGCGCGCCGGCGGGCCGCACGCCGAGGTGTTCGCGCTGCGCGCCGCCGGCGAACGCGCCCGTGGCGCCACCGCCTACGTGACCCTGGAGCCGTGCGCGCACTACGGCCGCACCCCGCCGTGCGCGCTGGCGCTGATCGAGGCCGGGGTGGCGCGGGTGGTGGCGGCGATGGCCGACCCGTTCCCGCAGGTCAACGGCGGCGGCTTCGCGCTGCTGCGAGAGGCTGGCATCGCGGTGCAGGCAGGCCTGATGGACGCGCAGGCACGCGCGCTCAACCGTGGCTTCCTGTCGCGGGTGGAGCGCGGCCGGCCTTGGTTGCGGATCAAGCTCGGCGCCAGCCTGGACGGGCGCACCGCGCTGGCCAGCGGCGAGTCGAAATGGATCACCGGCGCGGCGGCGCGCCAGGACGTGCAGCACTGGCGCGCCCGCGCCGGCGCCATCCTTACCGGCGCCGGCACCGTGCTGGCCGACGACCCGGCGCTGACCGTGCGCCTGGATGCGGCGACCGAAGTGGAGCCGCCGCTGCGCGTGGTGCTGGACGCGCGACTGCGCAGCCTGGCGCAGGCCAAGGTCCGCGACGGCAGTGCGCCGACCCTGTACCTGCATGCGCCGGACTGCGTGCCGCCGGCGCTGGCTCACGCCGCGTTCGCCGCGGTGCCGCTGCACGACGGCCGCTGCGACCTGCACGCGGCGCTGCGCCTGCTCGGCGAGCGCGGCATCAACGAGGTCCAGGTCGAGGCCGGGGCGACGCTGAGCGGTGCACTGCTGCGCGCCGGCCTGGTCGACGAGGTGCTGGTGTACATGGCGCCGCTCCTATTGGGCGATACCGCGCGTCCGCTGCTGGCCGGGCTCGGCATCGAGACCATGGCGCAGCGCGTACCGCTGCAATTGCAGGACGTGCGCCAGCTCGGCGACGACCTGCGCCTGCTGCTGCGGCCGGCGATCGCCGCCAGCGCGGGGGCGGCCTCGCCCTGAGCGATCGCCGGTGATGCGCGTCGCCGCGCGCAAGGTTGCCGTGCGCACCGCGACGCTTTGTCCCACCGGTGGCGCGCTGTACCGGGCGGCCGCTGCGGCCGCGCCTGCTAGAATGCCCGAGCCGGTTCGCCGGCGACCACAAACGTCTTCAGGGCGGGGTGCGATTCCCCACCGGCGGTAGGTGCGTTCGCGCACGAGCCCGCGAGCGCTTCCCGGCGCAGGCGCGACGCGCCGAATCGGGAAAGTCAGCAGATCCGGTGCGATGCCGGGGCCGACGGTATAGTCCGGATGAAAGAAGACGGCCTTCGCGCAGCCTTGCGGCTGTGCGCGTGCCTGTTTGCCTTGTGGCGTTTTTCGCTCACCCCATTGCGAGAAACGTAGCTATGTTCACCGGAATCATCGAAGGCGTCGGCCATCTCGCCGCACGCCAGCCGCAGGGCGGCGATCTCCGCTTCACCTTCGCCACCGGCAGCCTGCCGTTCGCCGACGTGCGCCTGGGCGAGAGCATCGCGGTCAACGGCGTGTGCCTGACCGTGGTCGCCTTCGACGCGGCGGCGTTCCAGGCCGACGCCTCCACCGAGACCCTGGCGCTGACCACGCTCGGCCGCCTGGCCGAGGGCGCGACACTGAACCTGGAGCGGGCGATGCGCCCCAGCGACCGCCTCGGCGGGCACCTGGTCAGCGGCCATGTCGACGGCCTCGGCGAGGTGCTGTCGATTCACGACGATGCGCGCGCGCAGCGCTGGCGTTTCGCCGCGCCGGCATCGCTGCTGCGCTACATCGCCAAGAAGGGCTCGATCTGCGTGGACGGGGTCAGCCTCACCGTCAATGAAGTCGACGCCGAAGGCTTCGAGGTCGCGCTGATCCCGCACACCGTGGCGCACACCGCGTTCGCGCAGACCGCCGTCGGCGCGGCGGTGAACCTGGAGATCGACCTGGTCGCGCGCTACGTCGAACGCCTGTTGCAGGGCCGCCAGGACTGATCCTGGCCGCGTCCGGCCTTCTGCCTCTCCGCCACGCTGCGCCGCTGCCTGCGGCGCGCGCGGCACCTTCCGTCTTTCCGCGAGTCCCCGCATGTCGCCTTCCGTTACCCCGAGCCTGAATTTCGCCTCCGTTCCCGAGCTGCTGGAAGAACTCCGCGCCGGCCGCATGGTGGTCATCGTCGACGACGAGGACCGCGAGAACGAGGGCGACCTGATCATGGCCGCCGAGCTGGTCAAGCCCTCGGACATCAACTTCATGGTCACCCACGCGCGCGGCCTGGTGTGCCTGTCGCTGACCCGCGAGCGCTGCGCGCAGTTGGGCCTGGCGCCGATGGTCCAGCGCAACACCGCGCAGTTCCATACCAACTTCACCGTCAGCATCGAGGCCGCCGAGGGCGTCACCACCGGCATCTCCGCCTACGACCGCGCCCACACCGTGCGCACCGCGGTCAAGCCGGACGCCAAGCCGCACGACCTCAGCCAGCCCGGCCACATATTCCCGCTGATCGCCCAGCCGGGCGGGGTGCTGACCCGCGCCGGCCACACCGAGGCCGCCAGCGACCTGCCGATGCTGGCGGGGTTGGAGCCGGCCGGCGTGCTGGTGGAAGTGCTCAATCCCGACGGCAGCATGGCGCGGCGTCCGCAACTGGAGGCGTTCGCCCGCACCCACGGCCTGAAGATGGGTTCGATCGCCGACCTGATCGCCTACCGCCTGGCCACCGAGCACACCGTCGAACGCATCGACGAGCGGCCGATCGAGACCGAGTTCGGCGGCTTCACCCTGGTCACCTACCGCGACCGCATCGCCCACGACCTGCACTTCGCCCTGGTTCGCGGCACCCCGGACGCCGACACCCCGACCCTGGTGCGGGTGCAGGTGGAGAACCCGCTGGCCGACCTGCTGCACTGGCGCCGCGACGACTTCGGCGTGGCCGCCAGCGACGCCCTGCGCGCGATCGCCGCCGCCGAGCGCGGGGTGATGGTGGTGCTGTCGGCGCCGCGCGACAGCGAGGCGCTGCTGGCGCGGCTGCGCGCACAGCCGGAGGCGGCGCGCGGCAAGGACGTGGGCCAGTGGCGGCGCAACGGCGCCGGCAGCCAGATCCTGGCCGACCTGGGCCTGGGCAAGCTGCGCGTGCTCGGCACGCCGCGCCGGCAGATCGGCCTGGCCGGGTTCGGGCTGGAGGTGGTGGAGCATGTGGAGGTGGGGCCGGGATTGGGGAATCGGGATTCGGGATTGGGTAAAGCCTGATTCGGGTGCCGGATCGGCGCTGGGCGAGCGACTGTTCTCCCTCGCCCGGGCTGCGGCCTCCCTGCCTGTTAAACTCTCCCACCCCCTCAAGCTGCCACCGCCATGTCCCATTACGAAGGCGACCTCCGCACTCCCGAGTCGGCGCGTTTCGCGATCATCGCCAGCCGCTGGAACGCCCGTATCACCGACGTGCTGGTCGCCGGCGCGCGGCAGAGCCTGGCCGGCAACGGCATCGCCGATGACGCAGTGGACGTGATCCGGGTGCCGGGCGCGTGGGAGTTGCCGCTGGTCGCCGCCCGCCTGGCCGCGGCCGGCAAGCATGCCGCGATCATCGCGCTGGGTTGCGTGATCCGCGGCGACACCCGCCACTACGAACACGTCGCCGACGGCTGCGCCGAGGGCCTGCTGCGGGTGTCGCTGGACTTCCGCATCCCGGTGCTCAACGGCGTGCTCGCCGTGGAGCAGGTCGAGGACGCCGAGGCGCGCGCCGGCGGCAGCCATGGCAACAAGGGCGAGGAAGCGGCGCTGAGCGCGCTGGAGATGGTCAACCTGCTGGAGCTGCTGCCGTGAACAAACCCGCTGGCCACAAGCACCACCCCCGCCGCGACGGCGTGGATCCGGTCCTGCGTTCGCGCGCGCGCCGGCGCGCGCTGCAGGCGATCTACGCCTGGCAGATCTCCGGCGGCAACGCCCAGCACGTGATCGCGCAGTTCGCGCACGAGCAGGCGCACGAGATCGCCGACCTGGTGTACTTCGAGAACCTGGTCGAAGGCGTGCTCAAGCACCGTGCCGAACTGGACGCAGCGCTGGTCGGCTACCTCGACCGCACGGTCGAGGAAGTGGACGCGATCGAACGCGCGGTGCTGCGCCTGGCCGCCTACGAACTGCTGCACCGCATGGACGTGCCGTACCGCGTGGTGATCAACGAAGCCATCGAGACCGCCAAGCGCTTCGGCTCCGAGCACGGCCACACCTACGTCAACGGCGTCCTGGACCGCGCCGCGCTGGAATGGCGCGCGGTGGAGTCGGGGGGCTGAGGGGCTGGGAATGGGGAAAAGGGAATGGGGAATGGCAAAAGCAGATGCCGTTCTCCTTCGAGATCGCCGACGTTCCGGCTTTCGCTCCTGCTTCTAACCATTCCCGACTCCCCATTCCCGATTCCCGGCCCCACATGCCCGAATTCGATCTGATCGAGCGCCTGCGTGCGCGCAGCCGGGCGCGGGACGACCTGCCGCTGGGCATCGGTGACGATGCGGCCTTGCTGCTGCCGCCGCCGGGGGAGTTGCTGGCGATCACCACCGATACGCTCAATGCCGGGGTGCATTTCCCGGCCGAGACCGCGGCCGCCGACATCGGCTGGAAGACGCTGGCGGTGAATCTGTCCGACCTGGCAGCGATGGGCGCGCAGCCACGCTGGTGCACGCTGTCGCTGTCGCTGCCGCAGGTCGACATGGCCTGGGTCGATGCGTTCGCCGAGGGCTTCTTCGCGCTGGCCGATGCGCACGGCATCGGCCTGGCCGGCGGCGACACCACGCGCGGGCCGCTGGCCTTGTCGGTCACGGCAATCGGCAGCGTGCCGGCGACGATGGCGCTGCGCCGCGATGCCGCGCAGCCGGGCGACGAGATCTGGGTGACCGGCCAGCCGGGCGAGGCGGCCGCGGCGCTGGCGCTGTGGCAGGCCGGGCGCCTCGACGTGACCGCGCCCGCGGCCGATCCCGTGCACGAACGCCTGCGCCAGCGCCTGCTGCGGCCGACGCCGCGGGTGCAGGTGGGCCTGCGCCTGCGTGGCCTGGCGCGGGCCTGCGTGGACGTCTCCGACGGCCTGCTGGCCGACCTGGAGCACATCTGCGCGCGCAGCGGCGTCGGCGCCGAACTGGAGCTGGCCGCGCTGCCGGCGGTCGCGGCCCCGGCCGACGCGGACCCTGCGCAGGTGCACGCCTGGCAACTGGGCGGCGGCGACGATTACGAACTGTGCTTCACCGCCGACCCGGCGCAGCGCGCCGCGATCGTGCAGGCGCTGCAAGCGCTCGGGGTCACAGCGACGCCGATCGGGCGCATCGTCGCCGGCAATGGCGTCGCGGTGCGCGATGCCGACGGCCAGCAGTGGCAGCCGCCGCGAAGCGGCTACCAGCACTTTTTGAGCTGAGCCGCGCGGCCTGAGCGCGCCCCGGTCGCCGGCCACGGGGCCATCCTGTGTGGGACGCCCGCCAGCGTCGACCGCCCCCTCCATCGCCCTTCCATACCGTGCCGCACTGCGGCGTGAATATCGCCCGTACCCGGTGGTACGGTCCGCCTGCCCGGCCCCGTGTCGAGCCCTTGTCACCGTTCTGGCAGTACCGTTCCGGCAGCCGGCCATTCCGGTCCGGCGCCGCTTGGGAGGCAGTCCATGCGCATGTCCGTGTCACGTCGCATCGCTCTCGGCGCGATGTTGCTGGTGTTCTCCGCCGCCGCGGCCGCGGCCGGCTTCACCAAGCAGTACCAGAGCATTCCCAGTTTCGACGGCACCAAGCTCGGCGCGCTCGTCCTGGTGCCGCAAGGGCAGGGGCCGGGGCCGTTCCCGCTGGTGGTGATGCCGGCCAGCTGGTCGCTGCCCAACCTGGAATACGTGGGCCGCGCCAGCGAACTGGCCAACGACGGCTACGTGGTGGTCAGCTACACCTCGCGCGGCTTCTGGGATTCGCAGGGGCTGATCGACATCGCCGGGGCACCGACGGTGGAGGACGTCAGCGCAGTGATCGACTGGGCGCTGGCCAACACCCCGGCCGACGCCAAGGCGATCGGCGTCTCGGGCATCTCCTACGGCGCCGGCACCAGCCTGCTCGCCGCCGCGCGCGACCCACGCATCAAGGCGGTGGCCGCGCTCAGCGGCTGGGCCGACCTGCAGGCCTCGCTGTACGCCAACAGCACCGTGAGCCAGCAGGGTGTGGGCCTGCTGGTCGCCGCCGGTGTCGCCACCGGCCGGCCGGGTCCGGACCTGGCGCGGATCACCGCGCACGTGGCGGTGGGCGACTACGACGGCGCGGTGCAGGGCTTCCTGCCCAAGGCGGCCGAACGCGGAGTGATCAACGAGGTGCAGGCGCTCAACCGCAACGGCCCTGCGGTGCTGCTGGCCAATGCGTTCAACGACGGCCTGTTCCCGCCGAACCAGTACATCAACCTCTACAACCGGCTCAGCGTGCCCAAGCACCTGATGTTCAGCCAGGGCGACCACGCCACTGCCGAACTGCCGGGCGCGCTGGGCCTGCCGAACCAGGTGTACACCGAGGCCACCCGCTGGTTCGACCGCTACCTGAAGGGCCGCGACAACGGCGTGGACCGTGAAGCGCCGGTGCAGCTGTCGACCCTCGGCGGCACCTGGCTCAGTTATGCCGACTGGAACAGCGTACAGGCCGGCGCCACCCGCTACGGTCTGACCGGCCCCAGCGGCCTGTTGCTGCCGACCGGGTCGCTGACCAGCGGCAACAGCAGCGGCTGGAACTACCGCATCGCCACCGGCGTGCCGACCCTGGCCGATTCCGGCGTGGTGATGGTCAGTGGTCTGTTGCAGGGCCTCGGCCAGCCGGTAACCACCTCGATCCCGCTGGTCAGCCGCGCCGGTGCCGCAGTGTGGAGCGGCCCGGTGCTGTCCAGCGACAAGCGCCTGGCCGGCGCGCCCTCGCTGCGGCTGACGGTGACCCCGAGCCAGTCCAATGTGTCGCTGTTCGCCTATCTCTACAGCATGGACGGCTCGGGTTCGGCGCAATTGCTGAGCCATGTGCCGTACACCCTGCGCAACGCGACCCCGGGCACACCGGTGACGCTCGACCTGGCGCTGCAGGCGACCGCGGTCGAGATCCCGGCCGGCCGCCGCCTGGTGCTGGTGGTGGACACCACCGATCCGCGCTACACCTCGGCCAGCCGTTTCGGCGGCACCGTGAGCTTCAGCTCGCCAGCGGCGACGCCGTCGTTTTTGAGCGTGCCGTTACATTGAGGTAGTGCGGCGTTTCCCTTCTCCCATCGGGAGAAGGTGCCCCGCAGGGGCGGATGAGGGTACGGGCGCAGCCTCGTGCAGTTGGATCAGCGCAGCGCTTCGCGCGTCGGACCCTCACCCCAACCCCTCTCCCGATGGGAGAGGGGCTTTGGCTTCTCCCTTCTCCCCCCGGGAGAAGATGCCCCGCAGGGGCGGATGAGGGTACGGGCAAAGCCTCGTGCAGTTGGATCAGCGCAGCGCTTCGCTTGCCGGACCCTCACCCCAACCCCTCTCCCGGCGGGAGAGGGGCTTTGGGCTTCTCCCTTCTCCCGTCGGGAGAAGGTGCCCCGCAGGGGCGGATGAGGGTACGGGCGCAGCCTCGTACAGTTGGATCAGCGCAGCGCTTCGCGCGCCGGACCCTCACCCCAACCCCTCTCCCGATGGGAGAGGGGCTTTGGCCTCTCCCTTCTCCCACCGGGAGAAGGGGCCCCGCAGGGGCGGATGAGGGTACGGCACCACGCATTGCCACATAGCGCGCACACCACGCCAGCACAGCACACGAATTTACGCAGCTTTTATTCGAACCGGCGCGCGCTTTGCAACGAAGATATTCGGCGATTCCTATACTTTCCGCGCTGACGACGGGGATGCTTGCGTGGAATCGATGGCTGCAATCTTGAGCGTGTCGCAGGCCGCACCGATCGCCTGCAGGCGCCGCGTGCCGCAGACGCAACGGCGTGCCGGCCGCGTCAGCGTGGCGGCCATGCCATGTGCGCCGCGACGCCAAGATGGCTGCCGCAGCGCGCTGCAGCATCCGCCGCCACACGGCCGCGCGCGTTCACTGCACGCGCGTTGACGACATAGCGCCGCCGCCACCGCGGCGCTGCATTCCAACTCCCTCCCCGCGATGCGCGACCCGGCGTATCGCCTGCGATGGCGCGTGCGCGTGAGGCGGCGCGCCGTCGTTGCCCCCTCCACCCAACGAAGGACGGCTCGTTGCGAGCCGACGTCGCGATGTCCATGAAGCTCCATCCCCTGTTTCTGTCCCTGGCCGTGCTGTGCGCCAGCGATGCCGCCGCCGTGGGCCTGGCTGCGCCCGTGTCGGAGGCGATGCCGGCGTCGGAGCCCGCCCCTGTGCCGCTGGCACGCAGCGCAGATTGTTCCAATGGCTTCTTCTCGCGCCTGGCCTCGGCCTATCGCGAGGATGCGCAGCCGGCCGATCCCGATGCGCCGACGCCGGCGCGCCGGGGGCTGGCGGCGCCGTTCTCCTCGCCGCCGTTTCCTTCGGCCGAATGGCAGCTTGGTGCGGTGGACTACCCGGTCGGGGTGCCCAACGAGAATGCGCAGTATCCGGTGGAGAAGGCGCTGGCCTGCACGCGCGTGGGGCAGTGGATGCAGCGCAACCGCATCGAGCTGTACGGCTGGATCAATCCCTCGCTCAACGCCAGCACGTCCTCGCGCAGCAACTACCCGCTGTCCTACTCCACGCGGCCCAATCGCGGCGAGTTCAACCAGGCGCTGATCCGCCTGCAGCGCGTGCCGGACACGGTGCAGACCGATCATGTCGATTGGGGCTTCCACTTCGACGACCTGTACGGCTACGACTACCACTACACCACGATGAAGGGCGTCACCAGCGACCAGCTGCTGCACCACCCGCAGCCCAACAGCGCGCTCAACGGCAAGATCTACGGCAACGATCCGATGATCGCGCACGTGGACGTGTACCTGCCGTCGGTGGCGCAGGGCATGCTGGTCACGGTCGGCCGCTACCTGTCGTTGCCGGACATCGAGGCGCAGTTCTCGCCGAACAACTACCTGCTGACCCATTCGATCCTGTACACGGTCGATGCCTATACCAACATGGGCATCCTCACCACCACCAAGCTCAACGACCAGTGGACGCTGCAGCTCGGCGTGCACGGCGGCGACGATTCGGCGATCTGGGACGCGACCAGCCGCCTGAGCGCGCAGGCCTGCCTGCGCTGGGTCTCCAAGAGCAACGACGACATGCTGTATCCGTGCGTGGAGTCGTACAACAACGCCGCGCAGACCTACAACAACCTGCAGGAGTTCGTGCTGACCTGGGGCCACCGCTTCTCGCCGAAGGTGCACATGCTCACCGAGGCCTACCACATCTACGTGCGCGACCAGGCGCTGGCCACCGATCCGTCGCAGTCGCATGCGCCGACCGGCCGCCCCGGCTACGCGCTGGGCGAGGCGCCGGATTTCCCGCTGGGCCGCAGCAGCGCCGACGCCATCGTCAACTACGTCAACATCCAGCTTGGCGCGTCGGACATGCTGGCGATCCGCAACGAGTTCGTGAACGACCACGACGGCCAGCGCACCGGTTTCGCCACGCGCTACTCCAGCCACACCATCGGCCTCACCCACTGGGTGTCGCAGGACCTGGAGATCCGCCCGGAGCTGCGCTACGAGCACGCCTACGATTTCCCCGCCTACGACGGCGGGCGCCGCAACCATCAGGCGACGGCGTTGATCGACGCGATCCTGCATTACTGAGGTCGTCGCGCGCTGCCGTGAAGGCGGCGGCGCGGCGCCGGCAGACGTGGCGCACGCGCCTGCGTCGCGCGGTTTTACGCAGAATTTATGCGTGACGCGCGCCTTCGCCACGGAGAGTTTATGGCGACGGCTTCGATAATGCCGGCCTGGGCCAGAAGGCCTGTCCGACCCGGCGTGCGTGGCCATGTTGCGCTTCCCTTCTGCCTCCGTGCGCATGCCGCGTCCGGCGGTGTTCCCACACGATTGCGGCCTGCCCTGCGGCGGGCCGTCCCTTTGTTTCGGAGTTGAGACCATGAGCGGTTGGCTTTCGTTCGTTTGCGGCGTGGCGGTGATCGTCGCGGCCGGTTACCTGCTGTACGTGATCCTGCGCCCCGAAGATTTCTGAGCCGAGTGCCACTTCCATGATCGATACATTGCTTGTCTATGCGCTCGCGCTACTGCTGGGATGGCCGCTGGGCCTGTACCTGGCCAAGGTGATGCGCGGGGCGCCGATGCGCGGCGACGCGCTGTTCGGCTGGATCGAACGCCCGCTGTACCGCCTGCTCGGCACCGACCCGGCGCGCGGCATGCACTGGCGCGCCTATGCCGGCGCGTTCCTGGCCAGCAACCTGGTACTGGGCGTGCTGGTGTTCGTGCTGTTCGTGACCCAGGCCTGGCTGCCGTTCAATCCGGATGCGGTGCCCAACATGCGCTGGGACGTGGCCTTGCACACCATGGTGTCGTTCCTGACCAACACCAATCAGCAGCACTACTCGGGCCAGGCGCAGCTGTCGTACCTGTCGCAGGCGGTGGGCGTGGTCGGCCTGCAGTTCATCACCCCGATGATGGGCCTGGCGCTGGTCGCGGCGACGCTGCGCGGCCTGTTCGGTGGGCGTGGCCAGGATGCGGCGCGCAAGGCGGCCGCGAGTGGCGGCGAGACGGCGCAGGAGGTCGATCTCGGCAACTACTGGGCCGACGTGATCCGTCCCACCCTGCGCTTCCTGCTGCCGCTGTGCCTGCTGTGGACGCTGCTGCTGACCCAGCAGGGCGTGCCTTCGACGCTGGCGGCCGGTCCGGTCGCCACGCCGCTGGACGCCAGCGCCGGCCAGCAGACGCAGAAGATCCCGCTCGGCCCGGTCGCGGCGATGGTGGCGATCAAGCAGCTCGGCACCAACGGCGGCGGCTGGTACGGCCCCAACAGCGCGATGGCGCTGGAAAATCCCACGCCGTTCTCCAACCTGCTGGAGATGTTGGGCATCGTGCTGATCCCGGTGGCAGTGGCGTTCATGGTCGGCCCGTTCACCGGGCGCCGCAAGTTCACCGCGCTGGTGTTCGGCAGCATGCTGGTGATGTCGCTGGCGTCCACCGCGGTGTCGCTGTGGGCCGAAGGCCACGCGCCCGGCAGTGCTGCGCTGATGGAGGGCAAGGAGGTGCGCTTCGGCGTCGATGCCTCGGCGGCCTGGTCGTCGCTGACCACGCAGACCTCCAATGGCTCGGTCAACGCCATGCACGATTCGCTGGCGCCGCTGACCGGTGGCGTGGCGATGGTCAACATGCTGATCAACGCGATCTGGGGCGGCATCGGTTGCGGCCTGCAGCAGTTCCTGGTGTACCTGCTGCTGAGCGTGTTCCTGGCCGGCCTGATGACCGGGCGCACCCCGGAACTGTTCGGACGCAAGATCGAGGCACCGGAAGTGCGCCTGCTGGCGCTGCTGATCCTGTTGCAACCGCTGGTGCTGCTCGGCTTCACCGCGATCACCCTTGCCCTGCCGGCCTCGATCTCGGCGACCTCCAATCCCGGTTTCCACGGCATCAGCCAGGTGTTCTACGAGTACACCTCGGCGTTCGCCAACAACGGCTCCGGTTTCGAGGGGCTGGGCGACGGCATTCCGTGGTGGAACCTGAGCTGCACCGTGGTGCTGCTGCTGGGCCGCTATCCGGCGCTGATCGTGCCGCTGATCGTGGCCGCGCAACTGGCGCGCAAGCGGGTGGCGCCGGAAACCGGCGGCAGCCTGCAGGTGGAAACCCCGACCTTCGCGCTGACCCTGATCGCGGTCATCGCGATCCTGACCGTTCTGCAATTCACGCCGGCTTTGGTGTTGGGACCGATCGCCGATCACCTGACCCTGGCCGCGCACTGAGACGACGACGATGAGCACCCCGCTTCCTTCTACTTCCGTGGCTTCTTCGCCGGCGCGCCGGCCTGGGCTGTTCGATGCCGCGGCGCTGCGCGCGGCCTTGCGCGACAGCGTGCTGAAGCTGTCGCCGCGGCACCTGCTGGGCAGCCCGGTGATGGCCGTGGTGTTCGCCGGCACGCTGCTGTCGGCACTGATCACCGTGTCCGGCCAGGGCCCGGCCGGCTTCGGCTGGGCGGTGACCGCGATCCTGCTGGTCACCGTGCTGTTCGGCAACTTCGCCGAGGCGGTGGCCGAGGCCCGCGGCCGCGGCCAGGCCGCCTCGCTGCGGCGTGCGCGCAAGGACCTGGTGGCGCGCCGGGTCGCCAGTGTGCGGTTGGACGCCGAGACCAGCGTGCCCGCCGCCGAACTGCGCCCGGGCGACCTGGTGGTGGTGTCGGCCGGCGAGCTGATCCCGGCCGATGGCGAGATCGTGCACGGCCTGGCCACGATCAACGAGGCCGCGGTCACCGGCGAATCGGCGCCGGTGCTGCGCGAGGCCGGGACCGACCGCTCCGGCGTCATCGGCGGCACCAAGGTGCTGTCCGACGAGATCCTGGTGAAGGTCACCGCCGAGCCGGGCCACAGCTTCCTGGACCGGATGATCGCGCTGGTGGAAGGCGCCAACCGGCAGAAGACGCCGAACGAGATCGCGCTGACCATGCTGCTGGCGGCGATGACCCTGACCTTCCTGATCGTGGTCGCCTCGCTGCCGGCGATCGCCGGCTTCGTCGGCGTGCACGTGGATCCGCTGCTGCTGATCGCGCTGCTGGTGTGTCTGATCCCGACCACCATCGGCGGGTTGCTGCCGGCGATCGGCATCGCCGGCATGAACCGCGCGCTGTCGGCCAACGTGCTGGCCAAGTCGGGCAAGGCGGTGGAAGTGGCCGGCGACGTCGATGTGCTGCTGCTGGACAAGACCGGCACCATCACCCACGGCGATCGCCAGGCCACCGTGTTCCATGCGCTGAGCGGCGTGGACGTGGCGCAGTTGCGCGAGGCTGCGATGCTGTCGTCGCTGGCCGACCCGACCCCGGAAGGCAAGTCGATCGTGCGCCTGGCGCGCGAGCAGGGCCTGCCGCCGGCCGATCCGGCGGGCGCCGAGTTCGTCGCCTTCACCGCGCAGACCCGCATGTCCGGCGTCGACCTGCCGGCCAACGGCATGCAGCCGCCGCGGTCGATCCGCAAGGGCGCCGCCGATGCGCTGATCCGCCACGTCACCGCGCTGGGCGGGCAGGTGCCGGCGGAACTGAAGAGTCGCGTCGAGCAGGTCGCGCGCAGCGGCGCCACGCCGCTGGTGGTGGCCGAGGGCCGGCACGTACTGGGCGTGGTCGAGCTGTCGGACGTGGTCAAGCACGGCGTGCGCGAGAAGTTCGCGCGGCTGCGCGCGATGGGCGTCAAGACGGTGATGATCACCGGCGACAACCCGCTGACCGCCGCGGCCATCGCCGCCGAGGCCGGCGTCGACGACTACATCGCCGAGGCCACGCCCGAGGACAAGCTGGCGCGCATCCGCCAGGAGCAGGCCGGCGGACGCCTGGTGGCGATGGTCGGCGACGGCACCAACGACGCGCCGGCGCTGGCCCAGGCCGACGTCGGCCTGGCGATGAACTCCGGCACCCAGGCGGCCAAGGAGGCCGGCAACATGGTCGATCTGGATTCGGATCCGGCCAAGCTGCTGGCGGTGGTGGAAGTGGGCAAGCAGCAGCTGATCACCCGCGGCGCGCTGACCACCTTCTCGCTGGCCAACGACGTGTCCAAGTACTTCGCGATCCTGCCGGCGCTGTTCGCCGCCTCGATCCCGCAGATGGCCGCGCTGAACGTGATGCGCCTGTCCAGCCCGACCAACGCGGTGCTCGCCGCGCTGATCTTCAACGCGCTGGTGATCCCGGCGCTGATCCCGCTGGCGCTGCGCGGCGTGCGCTTCACCCCGTCCTCGGCGACCTCGCTGCTGCGCCGGAACATGCTGATCTACGGCGTGGGCGGCGTGCTGCTGCCGTTCGTCGGGATCAAGGCCATCGACCTGCTGCTGGTGGCGCTGGGCTGATCCCAGCGCCGATTCTCACGCTCCTTCGGAATTACCTCCATGACCGTGTCTTCCGTTTCCCTTCGCGAACCGATGCGCTGGCGCGCGGTGCTGGTGCTGCCGCTGCTGGTGCTCGCGTCCGCCGCGCTGTACTCGTTGCTGGCCACCATGCTGGCCGGCGCGCTGTTCCCCGAGCAGGCCAACGGCAGCCTGCGCAGCCACGATGGCCGCGTGGTCGGCTCGGCGCTGGTGGCGCAGCCGTTCGCCGCCGCCGGCTACTTCCTGCCGCGTCCGTCCGGCGCCAAGTACGACCCGATGTCGGCGGCCGGCAGCAACCAGGCGCGCAGCAACCCCGACCTGCGCAAGCGCCTGGATGACACCCGCCAGGCGGTGGCCGCGCGCGAGGGCATCGACCCGGCGCAGGTGCCGGACGATCTGATCACCCAGTCCGGCAGCGGCATGGACCCGGACATCAGCGTGGACGCGGCGCAACTTCAGGTGGCGCGCGTCGCCGCCGCGCGCGGCCTGCCGCCGCAGACCGTCGCCGCCCTGGTCGCCGCGCAGACCCAGCCGCGCCAGTTCGGCGTGCTCGGCGAGCCGCGGGTGAACGTGCTGGCGCTGAATCTGGCCTTGGATGCCGGGAATGGGGAAACGGGAATCGGGAATGGGAGGGAGCAAAAGCGGTAAGGCGCGCCGCGCTGTAGGCTTTGCGATTCCCCATTCCCAATTCCCCATTCCCAGCTCCAAATGCCCGACCCCCGCACCCAACAGGCCGACGCCCTGATCGGCGAACTGCAGCGCGAGCGCGGCGGGCGCCTGACCGTGTTCCTCGGCGCGGCGCCGGGGGTCGGCAAGACCTACGCGATGCTGTCGCGTGCGCGGCAGTTGCAGCAGCAGGGCAGCAACCTGGTGGTCGGCGTGGTCGAGACCCACGGCCGCGCCGAGACCGCGGCGCTGCTGGAGGGTCTCACCGTGCAGCCGCGGCGGCGGCTGGAGTACCGCGGCCGCACCCTGGACGAGATGGACCTGGATGCGCTGCTGGCGCTGCGCCCGCCGCTGGTGCTGGTGGACGAACTGGCCCATCGCAACGCGCCGGGCAGCCGCCACGAGCGGCGCTGGCAGGACGTACAGGAACTGCTCGACGCCGGCATCGACGTCTACAGCACGGTCAACATCCAGCACCTGGAAAGCCTCAACGACGTGGTCCACCGCATCACCGGCGTGCGCGTCAGCGAGACCGTGCCCGATGCGATCTTCGACCGCCTGCGCGACATCGTGCTGGTCGACCTGCCGCCACGCGAGCTGATCGAACGCCTGCAGCAGGGCAAGGTGTATCTGCCCGAGCAGGCCGGGCAGGCGCTGCAGGCCTTCTTCTCGCCGTCGAACCTGGCCGCGCTGCGCGAACTGGCGATGCAGACCGCCGCCGACCGCGTCGACAACGATCTGCGCGACGTGCAGGCCGCGCAGGGCCGCACCAGCGTCGCCCTGCGGCGCACGGTGATGGTGGCGATCGACGGGCGCGGCCAGTCCGACTACCTGGTGCGGGTGGCGCGGCGCCTGGCCGAGCGCCGCGGCGCGCCGTGGACGGTGGTCACCGTGCAGACCCAGGCGCAGCCGGATGCCGACTGGCAACTGGAGATCGACCGCGCCTTCGCGCTGGCGCGCCGGCTGGGCGGCGAGGCCGTGCTGCTGCACGGCGCCAACGTCGCCGATGCCTTGCTCGACCATGCCGCGCGCAGCGGCGTGTCCACCCTGGTGCTGGGCCGCACCCGCGAGCGCCCGCTGGCGCGCATGATCAATCGCACGCTGACCCAGCAGCTGCTGCAACGCGGCGCGCACTACGAACTGGTGATCATCAGTTCGCCGGAAGCGCGCGCGCGGGCGCGGCGGCGCTGGCGCAGCCCCGCGCACTGGCTGTCGCGCGACGACCTGCTGTTCGCCACGGTGGCCTCGGCGCTGGCGGTGGTGGTGGCGTGGATCGCCGAAAGTTGGGTCGGCATCGACGACCTGTCGATGGTGTTCATCGTCGCCGTGGTGATGGTGGCATCGAAGACGCGGATGACCGCGGCGGTGCTGGCGGCGCTGCTGAGCTTCTTCAGCTACAACTTCTTCTTCATCGAACCGCGCTTCACCTTCCAGATCGGCGCGCGCCAGGGCGTGGTCACGGTGCTGCTGTTCCTGGTCGCCGCCCTGGTCGCCGGGCGCCTGGCCTCGCGCCTGCGCATGCAGGTACTGGCGCTGCGCGCGGTCAATGCGCAGACCACCGCACTGCAGCGCCTGGGCCGCGAACTCACCAGTGCCGCCGACCTGGGGCAGGTGCTGGAGGCCGGGCGCCGCGCGCTCGCCGGCACGCTCGACGCCGAGGCCTGGCTGCGCCTGCAGCCGCTGGAGCGCGCGCATGACGGCGCCGACGACTACGCGCCGACGATGGCCGCGGTGGACCGTAGCGCCGCCGACTGGGCGCAGCGCCACGGCCAGGCCACCGGTCGCTTTACCGATACCCTGGCCGGCGCGAGCTGGTGGTTCCTGCCAGTGCGCCACGAGCGCGGCACCATCGGTGTGGTCGGGCTGCGCTTCGGTGCCGGCGTGCAGCGCCCGGGCCTGGAGCAGCAGCGCCTGGCCGAGGCGATGGTGGAGGACATCGGCCAGGCCGCGCTGCGCACGCGCTTGGTCGCCGACCTGGAGAGTGCCCGTGTCAGCGGCGAGACCGAGCGGCTGCGCTCGGCGCTGCTGTCCTCGGTCTCGCACGACCTGCGCTCGCCGCTGGCGGCGATGATCGGCGCGGCCAGCAGCCTGTCCAGCTACGGCAAGGCGATGGATGCGGACGACCGCCGCAGCCTGCTCGAGACGATCCAACTGGAAGGCGAACGCCTGGACCGCTACATCCAGAACCTGCTGGACATGACCCGGCTCGGTCACACCGGGCTGACCTTGAACCGCGACTGGATCGGCGTGGACGAACTGATCGGCTCGGCCGCGCGGCGCCTGCAGCGCTACCAGCCGCAGGTGCGCCTGGACATCGCGCTGGCCGCGGAACTGCCGACGCTGTGGGTGCACCCGGCGCTGGTCGAGCAGGCGATCTTCAATGTGCTGGAGAACGCGGCCAAGTTCTCGCCGGCGGACGCGGCGATCCGCGTCGCCGCGGGCATGGTCGAGGGCCGCCTGCGCATCGACATCAGCGACCGCGGCCCGGGCATTCCCGAGGACGAGCGCGCGCGCATCTTCGACATGTTCTACAGCGTCGAGCGCGGCGACCGCGGCCGCCATGGCACCGGCCTGGGCCTGACCATCTGCCAGGGCATGATCGGCGCGCACGGCGGCAGCGTCGAGGCGCTACCCGGCCCCGATGGCCGCGGCACCACGATCCGCATTACCCTGCCGCTCATCGAACCCGCCGCGCCGCCGTCCCGTCCCGATGCCGACTGAGTCCCACGCCGATCCGATTCCGCCGCCGCGCGTGCTGGTCATCGACGACGAGCCGCAGATCCGCCGTTTCCTCGACATCAGCCTGCGCGCGCAGGGCTACCGCGTGCTGCAGGCCGACACCGGCGCCGCCGGCCTGGCGCAACTGGCCGCGCACGGCGCCGAACTGGTGGTGCTGGACATCGGCCTGCCCGACCAGGACGGGCACAGCGTGCTGCGCGAACTGCGGCAATGGTCGTCGGTGCCGGTGATCATGCTGACCGTGCGCGCTGGCGAGGACGAGAAGGTGCAGGCGCTGGACGCCGGCGCCAACGACTACGTGACCAAGCCGTTCGGCGTGCAGGAACTGATGGCGCGCATCCGCGTGCTGCTGCGCATGCAGCCGGTGGCCGGCGAGGCCGAGCCGGTGTTCGACGATGGCCACCTGCACATCCACCTGGGCCTGCGCGAAGTGCGCCTGGACGGTGAAGCGCTGCCGCTCAGTCGCAAGGAGTACGCGCTGCTCGCCCTGCTGCTGCGACACAGCGGCCGCGTGGTGACGCAGCCGCAACTGCTGCGCGAACTGTGGGGCCCCACCCACCAGGACGACACCCACTACCTGCGCATCCTGGTCGGCAAGCTGCGGCAGAAACTCGGCGACAGCGCCGTGGCTCCGCGATACATCGCCACCGAGCCGGGCGTGGGGCTGCGCTTCATCGGCGTGCAGTGCCATGGCTAACGTAGCGTGCTCCTGCCTGATGTTGCAGGGGCTTTCGTCGGGACTCGGGACTGCAGAATGATGTCCGGAGCCAAATCACCGTCGAGCGATTCGATAACAAAGTGGTGAGTTTTTAAAGGAAAGCCGGCCTTGCCGAAGCGGCGATCCATCCGATTTTGTGGGAGGGACTTCAGTCCCTCCGACAGTGCAATCGCAAATACTCCGCACTCGGGGAAAATCCCGAGTCACCTCAACACCCCGGCAATACCTTCCCCGGATTGAGGATCCCATCCGGATCCAGCGCGCGCTTGATCGCGCGCATCGCGTCAAGGGTCGCGGCATTGAAGGCCTGGTCCATATAGTCGCGCTTGGCCACGCCGATGCCGTGTTCGCCCGAGAGGGTGCCTTCCAGCGACAGCACCAGTGCGAACAGCCGCGGCAGCGCCGCCTGCGCGCGCGCGGTTTCGGCGGCGTCGTCGGGCGCGTACATGATGTTGACGTGCAGGTTGCCGTTGCCGGCATGGCCGAAGGCCACGATCGTCAGGTCGAACTCGGCGGCCAGCGCTTCCACGCCGGCCACCAGCTCAGGGATGCGCGACACCGGCACCACCACGTCTTCGTTGATCTTGCCGGGGCGGATCGTGCGCAACGCCGGCGACAGCGCGCGGCGTGCGGCCCACAGGCGGTCGCGCGCGCTGCCGTCGGCGGCCACGTCCAGCGTCAGCAGGCCCTCGCCCTCGGCCGCCGCACCTAACGCCTGCAGCGTGTAGGGCAGGGTGTCGTGGTCGCCGTCGGCCTCGATCAGCAGCATCGCGCCGGCCTCGGGCACGTCGCTGCCATTGCGGCGCAGCAGCGCGATCGCGCTGCGGTCCATGAACTCGAGCATGGTCGGCGTGCTCGGCTGCGCCATCAGCCGCGACACCGCGGCAGCGGCCGCGGCGGCGTCGCGGTACAGCGCGCGCAGCCCAGCCTGCGCCAGCGGCCGTGGCGACAGCTTCAGCGTCGCTTCCACGATCAGCGCCAGCGTGCCTTCGCTGCCGACCAGCAGGTGGGTCAGGTCGTAGCCGGTGGCGTCCTTGGTGTAGGCGCCGCCACAGCGGATCAGCTCGCCGCTGCCGGTCACCGCGACCAGGCCGAGCACGTTGTCGCGGGTGGCGCCGTACTTCACCGCGCGCGGTCCGCCGGCATTGGTGGACAGGTTGCCGCCGACGCTGCAGATCTCCGCACTGGACGGGTCCGGCGGCCAGAACAGCCCGTGCGGCGCCAGCGCCTGCTGCAGGTCGCCGTTGAGCACGCCGGGTTCGACCACCGCGCAGCGGTCGGCCGGGCGCAGCTGCAGGATGCGGTTCATGCGCGCGAACGACAGCACCACGCCGCCGGCGAACGGTACCGCGGCGCCGGCGGTGCCGGTGCCGGCGCCGCGCGCTACCAGCGGCACGCGGTGCGCGCGGCAGGCGCGCACGATCGCCTGCACCTGCTCATGGGTCTGCGGCAGCGCCACCGCATCGGCCAGCGCCCAGCGCCGCGAATCGTCCTCGCCATAGCTGCGGCGGCTGTCGGCATCGGTGCGCCAGCCCTCGGTGCCGAGCAGGGCGGAAAGGGTGTCGGTGAGCGCGGTGGGCAAGGCGGTGGTCATGGCGAAGGTGGCGACGACGAAGTGGAGGGCGAGGGCGGCTGCAGCAGTTTCCAGGTGAGCACCGCCAGCGCCAGCGGCAGCCACACCCAGCGTAGTTCGGACCACAGCGTGGCCATGCCGCGCGCGCTGAAGAAACCGTTGGCGAACGGCGAGACCCGGATCGGCCGCCATGGCGCGAACCAGCGCTGTTCGCTCGACGGCCACCCCAGGGCCACGCCGAGGCCGCCGGAGGTCATCGCATCGAGCAGCGGATGCGAGGCGGTGCAGACGAACAGCCAGACGGCCGCCTGCAGCGCGCCGGCGCGCAGGGGCCGGTGCAGCAACGCGCCGAGCACGCCCAGTACCGCGGCGAACAACAGCGAGTGGCTGGCGCCGCGATGGCCGAAGGCGTCGGCGTAGGGGATGTGCAGGGCGAAGCCGAGCACGTCGGCGTCGGGCAGCATCGCCGCGACGATGCCGGCGCCGAGCAGGCGCGTGGAGATGCGCCCGCGATCGGCGGCGGCCCACAGCGCCAGCGGCACCGCGGCGTGGGTGAAGACGCTGGGCACCTCAGCAATCCTCGGCGCGGAAGGCGTCGCGCAGCCAGGTCAGCCGCGGCGGATCGCCCTCGGCCTCGACCACGTCGAAGCGGCACGGCCAGTTGGCGTACTGCGGATGCGCGGCCAGGAACAGCTGCGCCGCCAGCAGCAGGCGGCGGCGCTTGCGCAGATCGACCGAGGCCGCGCCGCCGCCGAATGCGGTGCTGCGCCGGTAGCGCACTTCGACGAACACCAGGCTTTGCGCCTGCTGCATCACCAGGTCCAGCTCGCCGCCGCGGAAGGCGACGTTGGCGGCGATCAGGCGCAGGCCGGCGCGCTCCAGTTCGGCGCGCGCCGCCGCTTCCACCGCATTGCCGCGTCGGCGCCGCTCAGTTTCCATCGGGCAGCGGGGTCGGGCGCCCGCCGCTGAAAGTGGACCAGGCCGGGGTGCGCACGATGTTGCCGAAGCCGTCCAGGTGCAGCACGCCGGTGGCGCCGCGCAGGCCGCTGTCCTTGCCGGTCGCCAGCTTCTCCAGATACGCGGTGATCTGCCAGGCGTCGTAGCCGAACGCGAACAGGCGCCCGGCCGGGCCGCGCGCGGTCGGCAGCATGTCGGCCACGCTGGTCGCCGCCGGCAGGCCGCCGACGCCGCGCACGTTCCACAGCTCGCTCGGGTAGACGATGCCGTCCAGCACCAGGTCGTCCTCGGGCTTGCCGGTGCCCAGCACCAGCTGCGAGGTCGCCACCCGGCTCTTGCCGGCGAAACCGGCCAGCGCCAGCTGCGGCGCCAGCGCGCGGGCGGTATTGCCCTTGACCGCCAGCAGCACCGAATCGGCGGCGCCGGCGTTGCGCAGCTGCGCGCCGATGTCGCCCGGGGTGTCGGCGACGCTGACGCTGCCGGCGACCTTGCCGCCGCGCTCGCTGAAGCGGTCGCGGAACGCGGCCACCGCACGGCGGCCGGTGTCGTCGTTGCTGCCGATCACCAGGGTGTTGTGGCGCTCGTGCGCCAGCAGGTACTCGGCGGCGGCGATGCCGTCGTCTTCCGGCGCCAGCGAGAAACCGGCGCTGCCGCCGGGCGGGGCGTGGGTGCCGCGGTTCAACGCCAGCACCGGCACCGGCAACGCGTCGCGCCCGAACAGCGCGGTGACCTCGTCGCGGCCGAGCGGGCCGACCACGAAATCGGCGCCGCCGTCGACCGCCTTCTGATAGGCGGCCAGCGCCCCGGCCGGGGTGCCGGTGGTGTCGATGAAGTCGATCGCAGGACGCCGCCGGGTTTCGCCGTAGTAGCCGGCAAGCAGACCGTCGCGCACCGGCGCGGCCGCGGTGGCCAGGCTGCCGCTCAGCGGCAGCAGCACCGCCAGCTTGGCCGGCGGGCGATAGCCGTCGCGCTCGGCCGGCGGCCGCTTGCTGGTGTCGAAACCCCACTGCTCGCCGCGGTCGAACGGACGCGGCAGCGCCAGGCCGCGGCTCAGCAGCGCGCGGCCGACGAAGTTGTACAGCGGGTCGCCGGCCGGCAGCGCGGCGGCGCGCGCCTGCAGGGTGGCATCGTTGAGCGTGGCCAGCTGGCGCACGATGGCGCGCTGGTTGTCGCTGCGCGCCTGGCCGCTGAGGCCGTTGTCGGCGCGGGCGCGTTCGTCCAGCGCCGCGGTGGCGTCGCCGGTGCCTTCCAGCGCCTGCGCACGGGCCAGATGCCAGCGCGCGCGCAGGTTCTGCGGCACCGCCTGCGGATCGCTGCCCAGCGCCTGCAGCGCCTTGGCCGGCTGGCGGTCGGCCAGGGCCAGCTCGGCCTCGACCAGCGCCACCCGCACCTTGCTCAGTGGCGGCAACTGCCGCGGCTGCACCTGCGCCAGCAGGCTGCGCGCGCGGGCGGTATCGCCGGCCTCGTACCAGGCGAAGGCGGCGTCGCCCAGCAACTGGTTGCGGGCGCTGCCGGTGGCGCTGGCGGCCTGCGCCTCGAGCTGCTGCGCCGCGTCCTTCGGCTTGCCCTGGTCCAGCAGCGCCAGCGCCGCCGATTGGGCCGGCGAGGCGCTCGGCGTCACGCTGGTGGTGGCGCAGCCGGCGACGAGCAGCGCCAGCAGCGACAGGGCGGAAATCCTTGCGAATCGCTTGTTCATTTCTGGTCCATTCGGCTGGGCACGCCAGGCGCGCCGGGGAAAACCGCTACGATTCTACCCTTGACCATGGAAAGCCCGTAGATGAGCGCCCAGCCCGGAACCCTGCACGTCGTCGCCACGCCGATCGGCAACCTCGCCGACCTGACGCCGCGCGCCCAGGAGACCCTGCGCTCGGTGGCGGCGATCTGCGCCGAGGACACCCGCCGCAGCGGCCAGCTGCTGGCCCACTTCGGCATCGAGCGGCCGTTGCTGGCGCTGCACGAACACAACGAAGAGGCGCTGTCGCAGCGCATCGTCGCGCGCCTGCTGGAGGGGCAGTCGCTGGCCCTGGTCAGCGACGCCGGCACCCCGCTGGTCAGCGACCCCGGCTACCGCCTGGTGCGCGCCGCACGCGCGGCCGGGGTCCGGGTCAGCCCGGTGCCCGGCGCCTGCGCGGCGATCGCCGCGCTCAGCGTGGCCGGCCTGCCCAGCGACCGCTTCGCCTTCGAAGGCTTCCTACCGGCCAAGGCCTCGGCGCGCCGTGAGCGCCTGGCGCGGCTCGCCGGCGAGCCGCGCACCCTGGTGTTCTACGAAGCCTCGCACCGCATTGCCGAGTCCCTGGCCGACTGCCGCGCCGCCTTCGGCGATGCCCGCCCGGCAGTCATGGCGCGCGAATTGACCAAATTGTTCGAGACCGTGCTCGACGGCACCCTGGCCGACCTGCACGCGCGGGTCGAGGCCGACGACAACCAGCGCAAGGGCGAGTTCGTGCTGATGGTGCAGGGCGCCGGCGACGACGCCGACGCGCAGCTGGCCGAAGGCCGCCGTGTCTACGCCAAGCTCAGCGAACACCTGCCGCCGTCCACCGCCGCCAAGCTGGCCGCCGAACTGACCGGTGCGTCGCGCAAGGCGTTGTACGGCGGTTGAGGGGGGCGATAACGCCCTGCGGCAATGCGATCGCCGGCCAGTCGTCTATGGCGACTGCGTTCTCAGGCGACTTTCGAATAATCAAACCCTGCCTGTTCGGCCTCCCATCCCAGCATCGCCAAGCCAATGCTCTTGGGGACGGGCTTTTCGCCGCTGCGGTAGTAGGCGAGCATGCGCCGGCTCAAGCCCAATGCTTCGGCGGCTGAATCCAACGTCATGTCGTGGCGATGCATCCAGGCGATGATCTGCTGGTGGGAATAGTCACCGGCTTGCTCGATCGCGAGTGCGCGCAGGTTGTCGCTGGCGAGCGCTAACTCGTCGTTGCCGTCGAAGATGACGCCGCGCTGCCATTCGTCGAGCGAGACCTTATGGAAAACGTGTGGCAGCCGTGCCTTTTTCAGGGAAGGATGCGAGGCCAAGACCTCGCTGAGGTCGACGGTGCAAGTGAAGCCGTCGGCAAAGGTCAGTGCAAGTTCGCGCGCCGCGACAGCCTTCACCTTGGTAATGACGAATTGAGGTTGGTTCATGGATTCAATTCCTGCCATCGGGCGATGAGGGTGGCTTTGTTCGCCGCGGCCCATTCAAGCGCGGCGCTCAATTCGCGTCGGCTCAGGCGGCCGAACAGAACTGCCAGGGTGTCGATGACGATCAGCGCTTCCCGACCATCTCGGGTACGCACATGGAAGTGAGGCGGCAGATGGTCGGCCGCATACATCGTGACAACGCTGTTGGCGAAACGGACGATCGTCGGCATGTGCGGAACATAGTGCAATGATTGCACTTTCGCAACAAGGGTCCTGTTCGTAGCGGGTCGGAGGCCAGGGGGGGGTGGGGGGCGCCCCATGAACGCCTGGCGCTCCGCGCCCTCAGTGAAGGTTTGGAGTTTTCGGCGTTCTGAAAAAAGTGGCGGAGCCGGCCGATAAGCCGGGTTCTGTCGTGGACAGTCATTCTTCTAGGCGCACCGTCACCGGTACGCTCAAGCAACCTACCCGGACCCGACGCGGGCCGCGCCATGAGGTCCCTATTTGGTCTTGCTCCAGGTGGGGTTTGCCGTGCCGGTCCGTTACCGGACTCGCGGTGCGCTCTTACCGCACCATTTCACCCTTACCGGCCTGCTTGCGCAGACGTAGGCGGTATCTTTCTGTTGCACTAGTCCGTCGGCTCGCGCCGCCCAGGCGTTACCTGGCACCTTGCCCTATGGAGCCCGGACTTTCCTCGGCATCCCGCCGCACCGAAATGCGATTGGATGACGCGACTGTCTGGCCGGCTCCGCCGCGGGCATTGTCGCATGTTAAGACGGGACCTGGGATTCGGATTTTCCGCGAGTGCAGGTTTCGATTGCACTGTGGGAGGGACTTCAGTCCCGACGGGCTCTACCGGTAAAGCCCGTCGGGACTGAAGTCCCTCCCACAAAAATCGCCGCTCTAGGTCGCTGGCAGCAAGTTCGCGCCTGACCCCATGCTTCCCGAATCCCGAATCCCGAATCCAGGGTCACGAGTCCCGGTTCTCCAGCCGCGTCTCCCCCAGGATCACCCCGTCCGGGCCGAACCGGCGCTCATGGATCCAGCCGTGCCCGGCGGCGTCCACCGCGACGATGGTGCTGGCGCGGGTGCCGTAGTCGTGGCCGCGGATGAAGGCCGGCGACAGCCGCCGTTCCAGGTCCGGGCCGACCCCGGTGTCGGGTAGGTCGGCCGGGTCGGCCAGGGTCTCGTCGGTCAGCGCCCGCCACAGCGGCGCCAGGTCGTCGTCGCCGGCGGCGATCCAGGCGGTCACGGCCGCGCGCAGGCGCAGGGTCTTGGGCCAGGGCGCGTCCAGTGCGCCGTTGGACATGCCGTGCACGCCGGATTCCAGGGCGCTGCGGCCGGGCGGGTGGTTGCCCACGTAGGCGGCGCCGGCGGCATCGGCCAGCAGCAGGTTGAACGGCGGGTAGGCGTCGGCGCGCGCGGCCAGCGCGTCGGCGAAGGCGGCGGCCGGCTGTTCGCCGGTCAGGTAGTCGGCGATCAGGGCGCCGCGCGAGGCGCCGGACATCGAGGCCAGCGGGTCGCGCACGTTGGTGACCACGGCGCAGCGGCCGGCGGCGTCCAGCCCCACCCAGGTGCCGCCGGAGCGCAGGTCGCGCCCAGCCAGCAGGCGCTGCGCCGGGGCCGGCCAGCGCTGCAGCGGCGCGGTCGGGCGGGCGTGGAATTCGTCGCGGTTGCCGACCAGCAGCAAGCGCCATCGCGGGTGCGCAGCGTGCGCGAGAACGACCAGACACATGCCCGGCAGTGTGCGCGCTTGCGCAACGCGGCGCGAGCCTGGGCGCCATGTCGACGGCCGGTGACGACCGCCTTAACGCCGCGTACACAGGCCTGAATTTCCGTTCAATCTCAAAATTTGAGACGAAACAGTAACTTGTGGATAAGCCTTGAACAAGTCTCTAAAGATCGTTGCAAACCATTGATCCCGCTAGCGATTTACCGCTCGCAAAGTTGTTGACAACCCGTTGCGCGCTGCTAAGGTGGGCACTTGAGGGGAAACCGGGTTTTTTGTGGTTTTTCGTGGTTCAATGACCGCCCAGGCGGATTCGGAAAGGTGCAGGCGTCGTGTTTCAGGGCGAGACCGCAATCACTGTGGACGACAAGGGGCGTATGGCGGTTCCCACCGCGTACCGCGACCTCGTCGCGCGCGTGAGCGGCAATCGGCTGGTGCTGACCTACAACCCGTTCGAGGCCGGCTGCCTGTGGCTGTATGCGGAGAAGGAGTGGGAGCGGGTCCGTGACGACGTCATGGCCAAGCCCAACACCCAGCGCGTGGTGCGGGTCCTGCAGCAAAAGCTGGTGGGTTCGTCGGCCGCGCTGGAGCTGGACGCCAACGCCCGCATCACCATTCCGCCGAGCCATCGCGCCGCGGTGGGCATTGAAAAGCGCGCCGTGCTGTTGGGCATGGGCGACAAGTTCGAACTGTGGAGCGAGCAGGCTCATCGCGCACTGATCCAGCAGACGTTGTCTGACGAGGATCTGGGCGATGGATTGCTCGATCTGAAGTTGTGAGTCGGGGTGTCCGGATGCGCGGACAGGCGCAGGCCGGTCACCTCCCGGTGTCGCAACCATCGGCGGCGCATCTGCCGGTGTTGTTCGCGCAGGTCCTGGACGGGCTGCAGGTGATCGAAAACGGAACCTATCTGGATGGCACGTTCGGGCGTGGCGGACACGCGCGCGGGGTGCTGCACAAACTCGGCCCAGGAGGCCGGCTGCTGGTGATGGACAAGGACCCCGAGGCGATCGCCGAAGCCGAACATGCGTTCGGCGGCGACGCGCGCGTGTCCATCTATCGCGGCAGCTTCGCCGAGCTGGGCCACTGGGACGCTGCCGTTGCCCTGGACGGAGTGCTGTTCGACCTGGGCGTGTCCTCGCCGCAGCTGGACGTGGCCGAACGCGGCTTCTCCTTCGGCAAGGACGGCCCGCTGGACATGCGCATGGACCCGGACGCCGGCGAGAGCGCGGCGCAGTGGCTGGCGCGCGCCGAGGAGCGCGAGATCGCCGACGTGCTGTGGACCTACGGCGAAGAGCGGCAGAGCCGGCGCATCGCCCGCGCCATCGTCGCCCGCCGCGAGAAGCAGCCGCTGACCCGCACCGCCGAACTGGCCGAGCTGATCGCCAGCGTGATGCCGCGCGGCGACAGCAAGACCCACCCGGCCACCCGCAGCTTCCAGGCCATCCGCATCCACATCAACCGCGAACTGGCCGATCTGGAAACCGGCCTGGACGCGGCGCTGGCCCGGCTCAAGCCCGGCGGCCGCCTGGCGGTGATCAGCTTCCACTCGCTGGAAGACCGCATCGTCAAGCAGTTCATGCAGCGCCACGCCAAGGCCCCGCCGAGCAACCGCCGCCTGCCCGAGGCCACGACCTTCGTGCCGACCCTGCGCCTGCACGGCGGCGCGATCAAGGCCGACGCCGACGAACTGGCGGTGAACCCGCGCGCGCGCAGCGCGGTGTTGCGAGTGGCGGAGAAGCTGGGAATCGGGAGTCGGGAATCGGGAATCGGTAAAGGCGAAAGCAAGAGCGCGCTTCCCGGGACGGAAGGTTTCCGTGTGCGGTCGACCGGCTCTTCCCCATTCCCCATTCCCGTTTCCCCATTCCCGCCGGCGCATGGCGCGCTCCACAGGAGCGCGTCATGAGCCGGCTGCTGCTGATCGTGCTGCTCGCCTGCACCATCGCCTCGGCGATCGGGGTGGTGTACATGCGCCATCGCCATCGCCAGTTGTTCGTGGAGCTGTCGCGGCTGGAGCACAACCGCGACGAGCTGAACATCGAGTTCGGCCGGCTGCAGCTGGAGCAGGCGACCTGGGCGGAGAGCAATCGCGTCGACCAGGTCGCGCGCGAGCGGCTGGGGATGAAGTTCCCCGAGACCGGCGACATCGTGGTGGTGCGTCCGTGAACAAGAGCGGCCGCAATCGCCCCCGCAGCAACTTCAACCTGCGCGGCCGCCTGGTGCTGGTCGGCGCGGCGCTGGGCCTGTGCTCGGTGACCCTGATCGGCCGCGCGGCCTACGTGCAGCTGATCAACAGCGACTTCTACCAGCGCCAGGGCGAAGCGCGCTACCTGCGCGAACTGCCGATCGCCACCTCGCGCGGCATGATCACCGACCGCAACGGCGAGCCGTTGGCGGTGTCCACGCCGGTGGAGTCGATCTGGGTCAATCCGCAGGAACTGCTGCGCAGCCCGGACCGCATCCCGCAGCTGGCGCAGGCGCTGGAACTGCCGGTCGACGAACTCACCGCCAAGCTCTCGCAGAAGGCGGACAAGGAGTTCATGTACCTCAAGCGCCGGATCAATCCGGACAAGGCGCATGCGGTGGTCGCGCTGGGCATCCCCGGCGTGTTCTCGCAGCGCGAATTCCGCCGCTTCTACCCGCAGGGCGAAGCGATGGCGCACGTGCTGGGCTTCACCAACATCGACGACCGCGGCCAGGAAGGACTGGAGCTGGCGTTCGATTCCTGGTTGCGCGGCAAGCCGGGCGCCAAGCGGGTGATCCGCGACCGCAAGGGCGCGATCGTCGAGAGCATCGACCTGGTCAAGCCGGCGCAGCCGGGCAAGGACCTGACCCTGAGCATCGACCGCCGCATCCAGTTCCTGGCCTACAAGGAACTGCGCAACGCGCTGGTCGAGAACAAGGCCGCCGGCGGCTCGATCGTGATCATGGACGTGGCCACCGGCGAGATCCTGGCCATGGTCAACCTGCCGACCTACAACCCCAACGCGGTCAACGGGGTCAACCCGGACGTGCGCCGCAACCGCGCGGTCACCGACTTGGTCGAGCCGGGCTCGACGATGAAGCCGCTGACCATCTCCACCGCGCTCAAGGCCGGGGTGGTGACCAAGGACACGCTGATCGACACCAACCCCGGCTACATGTCGGTGGGCCGCTTCACGATCAAGGACGTGCCGCGCAACAACGGCGTGCTGACCGTGACCGGGGTGATCACCCGCAGCTCCAACATCGGCGCGGCCAAGATCGCGGCCAAGCTGCCGGACCAGACCTTCTACGACCAGGTCCACAGCTACGGCTACGGCAGCTCCCCGCACAGCGGCTTCCCCGGCGAATCGGCCGGCGTGTTCCCGTCGCCGGCGCGCTGGAGCGGCTCCTCCAAGACCACCATGTCCTACGGCTACGGCCTGTCGGTGACGCCGCTGCAGATCGCCCGCGCCTACTGCGCGCTGGGCAACGGCGGGCGCCTGGTGACCCCGACTTTCGTCAAGGGCCAGCACGAGGACAGCAAGCAGGTGCTGGACCCGGCGATCTCCAAGGAAGTGGTGGCGATGATGGAGACCGTGGTCACCCAGGGCGGCGCCAAGGGCGCGGCGATCCTGGGCTACCACGTCGCCGGCAAGACCGGCACTGCGCGCAAGGCCGGCCCCGGCGGCTACGAGCGCGGCCACTACAACGCGCTGTTCGCGGGCCTGGTGCCGGCGAGCAACCCGCGCTTCGCCACGGTCATCGTGATCAACGACCCGCAGGGCGCCAAGTACTACGGCGGCCTGGTCTCGGCGCCGGTGTTCCACAACGTGATGGAAGGCGCGCTGCGGCTGATGGACGTGCCGCCGGACGACATCCAGTCGTGGCTGGCCGCGCAGGCCGCCGGCAAGAGCGGCCACGCGCCGCCGCCGGCGCCGGTGGAGCCGGATCCGGCGACCGTGCCCGACGCCGCCGCCGAAGTCGATGCCGCGCTGCCCAGCGCGCGCGCCGTGGCGCCGCCGGCGCCGGCCGCGTTGCCGGCCCCGCTGCAGGAGACCCGCCAGTGACCCGCGCGATGTCGCTGTCGCAACTGCTGCCGGGTGTGGCGCTGGCGCACGACGTGCAGGTGTCCGGGCTGGTCATGGACAGCCGCGCGGTGCGCCCGGGCGATGCCTTCGTGGCGATCGCCGGGTTCGGCGCGCACGGCCTGGGCTTCGTCGAACAGGCGCGCGCCAACGGCGCGGTCGCGGTGCTGTACGACCCGCCGGCCCCGGCCGAGCTGCCGGCGCCGGCCGACGCGATCGCGGTGCCGGGCCTGCGCGCGCGCATGGGCGCGATGGCCGACCAGTTCCACGGCCATCCGTCGCAGACCATGACCATGGTCGGGGTCACCGGCACCAACGGCAAGACCTCCACCGTGCAACTGCTGGCGCAGGCCTGGCACCTGCTGGGCACGCGCAGCGGCAGCATCGGCACGCTCGGCGCCGGCCTGTACGGGCAGGTGCAGCCGACCGGCTTCACCACGCCGCTGGTGCTGCCGCTGCACGCGCTGCTGGCGCAGCTGCGCGACGCCGGCGCGCAGGCGGTGGCGATGGAAGTCAGCTCGCACGCGCTCGACCAGGGCCGCGTGGACGCGGTGCATTTCGACGTGGCGGTGTTCACCAATCTCACCCGCGACCATCTCGACTACCACGGCGACATGGCCAGTTACGGCGCGGCCAAGGCGCGCCTGTTCGCCACGCCGGGGCTGAAGTCGGCGGTGGTCAACCTGGACGATGCGTTCGGCCGCGAACTGCTGGGCACGCTGGATCCGGCGCTGCGCCGCATCGCGGTCAGCTCGCGCGGCCAGGACGGCGCGCAGGTGCGCGCCGAGGCGCTGCGCCTGGACGCGCGCGGCATCGGTTTCACCCTGGCGATCGGCGAGGAGCGGCATCCGCTGCAGTCGCCGTTGCTGGGCCGTTTCAACGTCGACAACCTGCTGGCCGTGGCCGGCGCGCTGCACGCGCTGGACGTGGCGCCGGTGCGCATCGCCGCCATCCTGGCGCAGCTGCAGCCGATCCGCGGGCGCATGAACCGGCTCGGCGGCGATGGTGCGCAGCCGCTGGTGGTGGTCGACTACGCGCATACGCCCGACGCGCTGGAACAGGCGCTGCAGAGCCTGCGCGCGCACGCGCAGGGCCGCATTACCTGCGTGTTCGGCTGCGGCGGCGAGCGCGACACCGGCAAGCGCCCGCAGATGGCGGCGATCGCGCAGCGCCTGGCCGAGCGCGTGGTGGTCACCGACGACAACCCGCGTGGCGAGGACGGCGACCGTATCGTCGCTGACATCCTGGCCGGCTTCGACGGCATGCAGGCGGTGCAGGTGCAGCGCGACCGCGCGCAGGCGATCGCCATGGCGGTCGCCGACGCCGGCGCCGAGGACATCGTGCTGATCGCCGGCAAGGGCCACGAGCCGTACCAGGAGATCGCCGGCGTGCGCCATCCGTTCGACGACACTGAGGTCGCCGCGCAGGCCCTGCGCGCGCATGCGGCGGAGGCGGCCCGATGAAGCGCCTGCCGTTGTCGATGATCGCGCACTGGGCCGGCGTCGAGCTGCACGGCGACGACGTGGCGATCGATGCGATCAGTCACGACACCCGCAGCCTGGCCGCCGGCAGCCTGTACGTGGCGCTGCGCGGCGAGCGTTTCGATGGTCACGCCTTCGTCGCCGACGCCGCAACGCGCGGCGCCAGCGCGCTGCTGGTGGAGCGCGTGCAGCCGCAGATCGAACTGCCGCAGATCGTCGTCGCCGACACCCAGCTGGCGCTGGCGCGGATCGCCGCCGGCATGCAGCGCGGCCGCGCCACCCGCGTGGCCGCGATCACCGGCAGCAACGGCAAGACCAGTGTCAAGGCGCTGCTGCTGGCGATCCTGCAGCATGCCTGCCGCATCGACGGCGGCAGCGTCTACGCCAACCCCGGCAACCGCAACAACGAGATCGGCCTGCCGCTGGCGGTGATCGAGGCGCCGGACGACGCCGACTACGCGATCTACGAGATGGGCGCCGGCAAGCCGGGCGACATCGCCTATCTCACCGACATTGCGCCGCCGCAGGTGTCGCTGGTCAACAACATCGCCGCTGCGCACCTGGAGCGCATGGGCAGCCTGCTCGGCGTGGCGCAGACCAAGGGCGCGATCTACACCGCGCTGCCGGCCGACGGCACCGCGGTGATCAATGCCGACGACGCCTTCGGCCTGTGGTTCGAGCAGCGCCTGGCGAGCGGCGAGGCGCGGCCGCAGGTGCTGCGCTTCGGCCTGCAGCCGGGCGCCGAGGTCGGTGCCGCGCAGGTCCGCATGGCCGCCGACCGCACCCAGTTCGTGCTGACCACCCCGCGCGGCGACGTCGAGGCGACGCTGCCGTTGCCGGGCCGGCACAACCTGCAGAACGCCCTGGCCGCCGCCGCGCTGGCGCTGGCGCTGGACGTGGCGCCGGCGCGTATCGCCGCCGGCCTGGCGCAGGTGCAGCCGGTGCCGGGCCGGCAGATCACCCACACGCTGCCCAACGGCGCGGTGCTGATCGACGACAGCTACAACGCCAACCCCGGCTCGCTGGCTGCGGCGATCGACGCCCTGGCCGCGGCCGGCGGCGAGCGCTGGCTGGTGCTGGGCGACATGCGCGAACTCGGCGCCGGCGCCGAGGCGCTGCATGCCAGCGGCGGGCGCCGCGCGCGCGATGCCGGGCTGACCCGGCTGTACGCGCTCGGCCCGCTCAGCGCCCACGCCGCGCAGGCGTTCGGCGAGAACGGCCGCGTCTTCGACAGCCATGCGGCGCTGATCGAGGCGCTGCAGCGCGATCTGGCTGCGGTGGCCGGGAATCGGGAATCGGGAGCCGGGAATCGGCAAGAGCAGGATCAAGAGCAGGAAGTGAAGCAGATGCATGAGAACACCGGCGCGCCGTCCGATGGCGCGCTCCCACGGGTCCCGGGTCCCGGGTCCCGGGTCCCGGCCACGCTCCTGATCAAGGGCTCGCGCGGTAGCGCCATGGACACCGTGGTGCGTGCGCTGCTGAACCAGGCACAGGAGGCGCCGCATGCTGCTTGAACTCGCCCGCTGGCTGCAGCAGCTCGAAAGCATGTTCGGGCTGTTCGGCTATCTGACCTTCCGCGGCATCCTCGCGGCGCTGACCTCGCTGTTCCTGTCGCTGTGGCTGGGCCCGGCGGTGATCCGCAAGCTGGCGCAGTTCAAGGGCGGCCAGCCGATCCGCCAGGACGGCCCGCAGACCCACTTCTCCAAGGCCGGCACCCCGACCATGGGCGGCTCGCTGATCCTGCTCACCGTGCTGCTGTCGGTGCTCCTGTGGGGCGACCTGCGCAACCGCTACGTGTGGCTGGTGCTGGCGGTGATGCTGGCGTTCGGCGTGATCGGCTGGTACGACGACTGGATCAAGATCGTGCGCCGCGACCCGAACGGGCTGAAGTCGCGCTGGAAGTACCTGCTGCAGTCGATCTTCGGCCTGGCCGCGGGCCTGTTCCTGTACTACACCGCCGACGTGCCGGCGGCGATCACCTTCTACATCCCGATGTTCAAGTCGATCGCGCTGCCGCTGGCCGGGATCAGTTTCGTCGCCATCGCCTATTTCTGGATCGTCGGCTTCTCCAACGCGGTCAACCTGACCGACGGCCTGGACGGCCTGGCGATCATGCCGACGGTGCTGGTGGCCTGCGCGCTGGGCGTGTTCGCCTATGCCTCGGGCAACGCGGTGTTCTCGGCCTACCTGAAGATCCCAACCATTCCCGGCGCCGGCGAGCTGATCATCATCTGCGCGGCGATCGCCGGCGCGGGCCTGGGCTTCCTGTGGTTTAACACCTACCCGGCGATGGTGTTCATGGGCGACATCGGCGCGCTGGCGCTGGGCGCGGTGCTGGGCACCATCGCGGTGATCGTGCGCCAGGAACTGGTGCTGGTGATCATGGGCGGCGTGTTCGTCATCGAGACGCTGTCGGTGATGATCCAGGTCGCCTCGTTCAAGCTCACCGGCAAGCGCGTGTTCCGCATGGCGCCGATCCACCACCACTTCGAGCTGAAGGGCTGGCCGGAGCCGCGGGTGATCGTGCGCTTCTGGATCATTTCGGTGGTGCTGGTGCTGGTCGGCCTGGCCACGTTGAAGGTGCGCTGATGAACGACCCCGCCCGCCAAGCGACCCGCCTGGAGGCCATCGGTGGCCGCTACGACCCGTGGCTGCTCGGCGCCGCGGTGGCGCTGGCGTCGCTGGGCGTGGTCATGGTCGGCTCCAGCTCGATCGAGCTGACCACCAGCCCGTTCTACTACCTGAGCCGTCACCTGCTGTTCCTGGCCGGCGGTGTCGGCCTGGCGATCTGGGCGATGCGCACCGAGCTGAAGAACATCGAGCAGTACAACCAGTTGCTGCTGCTGGCCTGCTTCGGCCTGCTGCTGGTGGTGTTCGTGCCCGGGCTGGGCAGCACCGTCAACGGCGCGCGGCGCTGGATCAACCTGGGCATCTCGCGTTTCCAGACCGTGGAAGCGGTGAAGGTGCTGTACATCGTGTGGCTGTCCAGCTACCTGGTGCGCTTCCGCGACGAGGTCAACGCGACCTGGCCGGCGATGCTCAAGCCGCTGGGCGTGGCGGTGGCGCTGGTCGGCCTGCTGCTGCTGCAGCCGGACTTCGGTTCCTCCACGCTGCTGCTGGCGATCACCGCCGGCATGCTGGTGCTGGGCGGGGTGAATCTGCCGCGCATGTCGATGCCGATCGTGATCGGCCTGCCGGTGTTCGCCTTCATCGCGATCCTCGAGCCGTACCGCCTGCGCCGCATCACCTCCTTCCTCGATCCGTGGGCCGACCAGCTCGGCTCCGGCTACCAGCTGTCCAACGCGCTGATGGCGGTGGGCCGCGGCGAACTGTTCGGGGTCGGCCTGGGCGGTTCGGTGCAGAAGCTCAACTACCTGCCGGAAGCGCACACCGACTTCATTTTCTCGGTCATCGCCGAGGAACTGGGCTTCGTCGGCGTGTGCCTGATCATTTCCCTGTACGCGCTGCTGGTCGGCCGCGCGTTCTGGCTGGGCATGCGCTGCGTGGAAATGAAGCGCCACTTCTCCGGCTACATCGCCTTCGGCATCGGCCTGTGGATCAGCCTGCAGAGCTTCGTCTCGGTCGGCGTGAACCTGGGCATCCTGCCGACCAAGGGCCTGACCCTGCCGCTGATCTCCGCCGGTGGTTCCAGCGTGCTGATGACTTGCGTGGCGATGGGCCTGCTGCTGCGCGTGTCCTACGAACTCAACCGCGCCGAGCGCCAGGTGGCGCTGGTGCGCAGCGACGCGGCGATGCCGGTCAAGCAGACCGTGGACAACGCCGAGGACTTGCGCGCCGCGCGCGAGGCCAGCGCCAGCGCGGTCGCCGCGGCGATCCAGGGCGGCACCCCGGGGCGCGGCACCAGCCGCATGCAGCCGCGCGTGGAACCCACCTTCGGGAGGCTCGGATGAGCGCGGTGCAGGGCGATCGTCCGGTGATGATCCTCGCCGGCGGCACCGGCGGGCACATCTTCCCCGCGCTGGCCGTGGCCAAGGTGCTGCGCGCGCGCGGCGTGCCGGTGGTGTGGCTGGGCGCGGCCGGGCGCATGGAAACGCGGCTGGTGCCGGAACACGGCATCGAGCTGGACACCATCGAGATCGGTGGGCTGCGCGGCAAGGGCGTTCTGGCCCTGTTCGGTGCGCCGGTGCGGGTGATGCGCGCCGTGCGCGCCGCCGGCTTCGTGCTGCGCCGGCGTGCGCCGCGCGCGGTGATCAGCTTCGGCGGCTTCGCGGCCGGCCCCGGCGGCCTGGCCGCGCGCCTGCTCAAGCTGCCGCTGCTGGTGCACGAACAGAACCGCGCGCCGGGCCTGACCAACAAGGTGCTGGCGCGGGTCGCACGGCGCGTGCTGACCGGCTTCCCCGGCAGCTTCGCCACGCGCGAGGAAGCGGTGGGCAACCCGGTGCGCGCCGAGATCGCCGCGCTGGCGCCGCCGGCGCAGCGCCTGACTGCGCGCCACGGCGCGCCGCGGCTGCTGGTGCTGGGCGGCAGCCAGGGCGCGCGCGTGCTCAACCAGGCGTTGCCGCAGGCGCTGGCCGCGCTCGGCACGGCCGTAGAAGTGCGCCATCAGTGCGGCGAAGCGCTGCGCGAGGAAGCCGCGCGCGCCTACGCCGACGCCGGCGTCGCGGCCAGCGTCGAAGCCTTCATCGGCGACATGGCCGCCGCCTACGCCTGGGCCGACCTGGTGGTGTGCCGCGCCGGCGCCTCGACCCTGGCCGAACTGTGCGCGGTCGGCATCGGCAGCGTGCTGGTGCCGTTCGCCGCCGCCGTCGACGACCACCAGACCCGCAACGCCGAATACCTGGTCGAGCGCGGCGCCGCCGTGCTGCTGAAGCAGGACGACGCCCTGGCCGGCCGCCTGCAGCGCGTGCTGCGCGACCTGCTGGCGCAGCCCGCGCAGCGCCTGGCCATGGCCGAGGCCGCGCGCCAGCTGGCCAAGCCGGATGCGGCCGAGCGGATTGCGGACATTGTGTTGGAAGAAGCCGGGAATGGAGAACCGGGAATGGGGAATGGGTACAAGCACAATCAAGGGCAGAATCACGCAGTGACACACGCAGACACGAACACGCGACAGGCACGGATCGCTGCCGCTGCCGCGCTTCTTCCAATTCCCGATTCCCGTTTCCCCATTCCCGCCTCCGCAGGAGGCCAGCAATGATCCGCCGTCTCCACGACACCGGCGATCTGGTCCGCGCGTTCCCGCGCGTGCACTTCGTCGGCATCGGCGGCACCGGCATGAGCGGCATCGCCGAGGTCATGCTGACCCTGGGCTATGAGGTCTCCGGTTCGGACAACGCCGACAATGCGGCGACCCGACGCCTGGTCAAGCTCGGCGCGCGGGTGATGCGCGGGCACTCGGCGGCCAACGTGCTCGGTACCGACTGCGTGGTGGTGTCCAGCGCGATCCGCGAGGACAACCCGGAACTGATGGAGGCGCGCAGCCAGCGCATTCCGATCATGCCGCGCGCGGCGATGCTGGCCGAACTGATGCGCTTCCGCCGCGGCATCGCGGTGGCCGGCACCCACGGCAAGACCACCACCACCAGCCTGGCCGCGGCGGTGCTCAGCGAAGGCGGGCTGGACCCGACCTTCGTGATCGGCGGGCAGCTGCTCGCCGCCGGCGCCAACGCCAAGCTCGGCGGCGGCCAGTGGCTGGTGGCCGAGGCCGACGAGAGCGACGGCAGCTTCCTGCGCCTGAACCCGTTGATCTCGGTCATCACCAACATCGATGCCGATCACCTGGAGAACTACGGCAACGACTTCGCCCGGGTCCAGGCGGCATTCGCCGAGTTCCTGCAGCGCCTGCCGTTCTACGGCCTGGCGGTGCTGTGCATCGACGATCCGGAAGTGGCCGCGCTGGCGGCGAAGACCCCGCGCCATGTGATGAGCTACGGGCTCAGCGAGAACGCCGACGTGCGCGCCGAGGACGTGGTGCAGGATGGTCCACGCATGCGCTTCACCCTGCGCCTGCCGGAAGGCAGCAGCATCCCGGTGACCCTGGCGCTGCCGGGCCGGCACAACGTGCTCAACGCGCTGGCCGCCGCCGCCATCGGCTGGCAGCTGGGCGTGGCGCCGGAGGCGATCGCCAGCGCGCTGCAGAGCTTCGCCGGCATCGGCCGCCGCTTCAACGACCTGGGCGAAGTGACCACCGCCGGCGGCGCGCGCGTGCGCGTGGTCGACGACTACGGTCACCACCCGCGCGAGCTGGCCGCGGTGTTCGCCGCCGCCCGCGGCGGCTGGCCGGACAAGCGCCTGGTGGTCGCGTTCCAGCCGCATCGCTACAGCCGCACCCGCGACCAGTTCGACGCCTTCGCCGCGGTGCTGTCGGAAGTGGACGCGCTGGTGCTCAGCGAGGTCTACCCGGCCGGCGAGGCGCCGATCCCGGGCGCAGACGCGCGCTCGCTGGCGCGCGCGATCCGCGCGCGCGGCCGCAGCGAACCGGTGGTGGTCGGCCAGGTCGGCGAACTCGACAGCGTGCTGCCGGACGTGCTGCAGGACGGCGACCTGCTGCTGATGATGGGCGCGGGCGACATCGGTTACGTGGCCCAGCACATCGCCCAGCACGGCTTCGCCGGCGGAGCCGACGCATGAGCGCGCAGACCCTGCCGCCGCCGCGCGTCACCGACCCGGCCGCGTTCGGCCGCGTCGCCGTGCTGCTCGGCGGCACGTCCAGCGAACGCGAGGTGTCGCTGAACTCCGGCGCCAACGTGCTCGAGGCGCTGCGCAGCCGTGGCGTCGACGCGCAGCCGGTGGACGGCATTCCCGCCTTGCTCGAGCGCATCCGCGCCGGCGAAGTCGATCGCGTGTTCAACATCCTGCACGGCGGCGACGGCGAGAACGGCGTGCTGCAGGGCCTGCTGCGCGCGCTGCAGGTGCCGTTCACCGGCCCCGACGTGCTCGGTAGCGCGCTGACCCTGGACAAGATCCGCACCAAGCAGGTGTGGATCGCCGCCGGCCTGCCGACCCCGGGCTTCGCCCGCATCGACGCCCAGGCCGACCTGGCCGCGGCCGCCGCCGCGCTGGGCTACCCGCTGTTCGTCAAGCCCGCCTGCGAAGGCTCCAGCGTCGGCGTGTTCCGCGTGCTGTCCGAGGCCGACCTGGCGCCGGTGCGCGCCTTCGCCGCCGAGTACCGCGGCGAACTGCTGATGGAGCAGATGGTGCAGGGCGAGGAGTACACCGTCGGCATCCTCGGCGACGTCGCGCTGCCGTCGATCCGCATTGTCCCGGCCGGCGACTGGTACGACTACCACGCAAAGTACATCGCCGAGGACACCCAGTATCTGTGCCCGGGCATGCAGGGCGAGGACGAGACCGAGATCCGCCAGCTCGCGCTGCAGGCCTTCGCCGCGGCCGGCTGCAGCGGCTGGGGCCGCGTGGACGTGATGCGCGACCGCGTGCGCGGCCTGCAACTGATCGAGGTCAACACCGCCCCGGGCATGACCAGCCATTCGCTGGTGCCCAAGGCCGCGGCGCAGCTGGGCGTGGATTTCGCCGGCCTGTGCTGGCGCATCCTGGAGCAGACGCTGTGACGCCGGGAATCGGAAATCGGGAATCGGGAATGGGCAAGAGCGGTGCCGCGTGCGCGGCCGCTTGTGCCTTCCCCATTCCCCATTCCCGATTCCCCATTCCCGCGCACCCGAAGGTGCGCGCATGAACGCCTCCCTGCGCATCCTCGCCTGGCTGCTGGCGCTGGCCCTGGTCGCGCTGCCGATCGTGGCCGTGCTCAACGGCTGGGTCGGGGCCGAGCGCTGGCCGCTGAGCCGGCTGCAGGTGAGCGGCGATTTCAAGCGCGTGTCCGCCGAGCAGTTGCGCCAGGTGGTGCTGCCGTATGCGCGCCGTGGTTTCTTCGCGGTGCGTCTGCAGGATGCGCAGGACGCGATCGAGCGCCTGCCGTGGGTGGAGAGCGCGCGCGTGCGCAAGCGCTGGCCGGACGTGCTGGAAGTGCGCGTCGTCGAACACCGCCCGTTCGCGCGCTGGGGTGCGGACCGCATGCTGTCCGAGCAGGGCCGCATCTTCGCCCTGCCCAACGAACTGCGCGACGTGGCGCTGCCGCATCTGGCCGGCCCGGACGCCAAGGCCGCCGACGTGGTCGCGCTGTACAACACCTCGCGCGCACTGTTCGCGCCGGTGGGTTTGCCGGTGCAGGGCGTGGCCCTGGACGCGCGCGGCAGCTGGTCGCTGGCGCTGGGCAACGGCGTGCAGGTGGTGGTCGGCCGCGACGACGCGCGCGCCCGCCTGGAGCGCTTCGCCCGGGTGCTGCCGCAATTGCTGCAGCCGGGCCAGCCGCCGCTGGCGCGCGCCGATCTGCGCTACACCAACGGATTCACCGTGGCATGGGTACCCGAGAGCAAAGAGCCGAGTAAGGAGCCGGGCAAGGAGAAGAAGCCCGCGGCGCCGGCCCAGCCCGCGCGGCACGCGGCACTGGCCGACCCTCCATCCCATCGCGAGAGCCCGCTCTTCTCCCTTCCCCATTCCCGATTCTCTATTCCCGGCTCCAAGACATGAACCGCAAAGGCGACAAATCCCTCATCGTTGGACTGGACATCGGCACCTCCAAGGTCGTCGCGCTGGTCGGCGAATACTCGCCCGGCAACCCGATCGAGGTGATCGGCATCGGTTCGCACGAATCGCGCGGGCTCAAGCGCGGCGTGGTGGTGGACATCGAATCCACCGTGCAGTCGATCCAGCGCGCGATCGAGGAAGCCGAGCTGATGGCCGGCTGCGAGATCCGCTCGGTGTACGCGTCGATCTCCGGCAATCACGTGCAGTGCAAGAACTCGCCGGGCATCGTGCCGATCCGCGACGGCGAGGTGACCTGGAACGACCTGGACCGCGTGCTGGAAGCGGCCAAGGCGGTGGCGATCCCGGCCGACCAGCGCATCCTCCACGCGATCCCGCGCGAGTACGTGCTGGACGATTCGCAGGAAGGCATCCGCAACCCGGTCGGCATGACCGGCGTGCGCCTGGAAGTGCACGCGCACCTGGTGGTGTGCGCGCAGTCGGCCGCGGCCAACATCAGCAAGTGCGTGCAGCGCTGCGGCCTGCAGGTGGACGATCTGATCCTGTCCTCGCTGGCGTCCTCGGTGGCGGTGCTGACCGCCGACGAGCGCGAGCTGGGCGTGGTGCTGGTGGACATGGGCGCCGGCACCACCGACCTGGCGGTGTTCGTGCAGGGCGCGATCTGCCACACCGCCTCGCTGCCGATCGCCGGCGACCACGTCACCAACGACATCGCGCACATGCTGCGCACGCCGACCCCGGAAGCCGAGCAGATCAAGGTGCGCTACGCCTGCGCGCTGGCGCAGCTGGCCACCGCGGAAGAAAGCATCCAGGTGCCCAGCGTCGGCGACCGCCCGCCGCGGCGCATGCCGCGCCATTCGCTGGCGCAGGCGGTGCAGGGCCGCTACGAGGAAATCTTCGAGATGGTGCAGGCGGAACTGCGCCGCTCCGGCTTCGAGGAACTGGTGCGCGCCGGCATGGTGCTGACCGGCGGCGCCTCGAAGATGGAAGGCGTGGTCGAACTGGCCGAGGAAATGGTGCAGATGCCGGTGCGCGTGGGCATTCCCCAGCACGTCACCGGCCTGGGCGAAGTCGTCGGCAACCCGGTCCACGCCACCGGCGTGGGCCTGCTGCTGATGGGCAGCCAGATCGAACACCCGCGCCGCCCGTCGCTGCCGACCGGCCGCGCCGGCAGCTTGTTCAAGAAATTGAAGAACTGGTATCGCGGCGAGTTTTGAGAGCCGGGAATGGTGAATCGGGAATTGGGAATGGGTAAGAGCAAAAGCAAAGGCAAAGGCAAAGGCAAAGGCAGTGCTGCGGTGAGATCGGTGGAGAGCGGTGAGAGAAGGTAGATAGGCGTGGTTTTTTTGCAATTCCGCTGAGGAAAAGGTCCCGGGCTGGAGACGCGCTGTTGCGAGTCCCCACTCCCGATTCCCCATTCCCAGCTTCCAAACAACAACACTCGCCGAAATGCGGGTGTCGGGACAGCGAACGGAGCGATCCGATTCCCCATTCCCGATTCCCCATTCACGGCTCAAAGAGGAAACGGACATGGCGCATTTCGAACTGATTGAAAAGATGGCACCCAATGCAGTGATCAAGGTGGTCGGCGTGGGCGGCGGCGGCGGCAACGCGGTCGCGCACATGGTCAGCAGCAGCGTGGACGGCGTGGAGTTCATCACCGCCAACACCGACTCGCAGGCGATCAAGAACTGCGGCGCCAAGCTGCAGCTGCAGCTCGGCACCAACGTCACCAAGGGCCTGGGCGCGGGCGCGAACCCGGAAGTCGGCCGCCAGGCCGCGCTGGAAGACCGCGAGCGCATCATGGACGCGCTGCAGGGCGCGGACATGGTGTTCATCACCGCCGGCATGGGCGGCGGCACCGGCACCGGCGCCGCGCCGGTGGTGGCGCAGCTGGCCAAGGAAATGGGCATCCTGACCGTGGCCGTGGTCACCAAGCCGTTCCCGTTCGAAGGCCGCCGCCGCATGCAGGTGGCGCTGAAGGGCATCGAGGAACTGAGCCAGCACTGCGACTCGCTGATCACCATTCCGAATGAAAAGCTGATCACCGTGCTCGGCCGCAACGCCACCATGATCCAGGCGTTCCGCGCCGCCAACGACGTGCTGCAGGGCGCGGTGCAGGGCATCGCCGACCTGATCGTGCGTCCGGGCCTGATCAACGTCGACTTCGCCGACGTGCGCACCGTGATGTCGGAAATGGGCCTGGCGATGATGGGCACCGGCTCGGCCCGCGGCGACGACCGCGCGCAGGCCGCCGCCGAAGCGGCGATCCAGAACCCGCTGCTGGACGACGTCAACCTGGCCGGCGCCAACGGCATCCTGGTCAACATCACCGCCGGCCCGGACTTCACCATGGCCGAGTTTGACGAGATCGGCCGCACCATCGAAGGCTTCTCCTCCGAGGACGCCACCGTGGTGGTCGGCACCGTGCTGGATCCGGACATGCAGGACGAAGTGCGCGTGACCGTGGTCGCCACCGGCCTGAACCGTGCGGTGTCGCGCCAGTCGCAGCGTCCGGAGCAGCGTGCGCCGATCAAGCTGGTGCGCAACGCCACCACCGGCCAGCCGGAGTTCGGCGACTTCGAGCACGGCGGCGACGCCGTGTCCAAGGCGGTCGGCGGTGCGATGGGCCTGGGCCTGCGTCGTCCGAGCGGCGAGTCGATGAGCACCGCGGCGTCCGCCCCGGCGCCGGCCGCGGCCGACCTGCCGAGCGACTACCTGGACATCCCGGCGTTCCTGCGCCGTCAGGCCGACTGAGGTCTGCATCATCGGCCGGCGCGCGCGCCGGCCCGCAACACCGCCGTCCGGGAGCGCCTCCCTGGCCGGCGCGCCGTGTCCCTTGCTGCCGGGTCCCCGCGACCCGGCAGGTTTTTGCGACCGCGACGCCGGAACGGGCCAGCGTTGCACCGATGGGATGCTGTGACCGCTTTGTTAAAATTTAGCTAAACGCGTGATATTCTCGTTGTCTGTTCAGTTCCCGTGCGAACAGACGTTCCCAGACTGTCTGCCATGACCCAGCAACGCACCCTCAAGAACACGATCCGCGCCACCGGCGTGGGCCTGCACAGCGGCGACAAGGTCTACATGACCCTGCGCCCCGCACCGGCCGACCACGGCATCGTGTTCCGACGCGTGGACCTGGATCCGGCGGTGGACGTGCCGGCCGATGCCGAGCTGGTCACCGAGACCACGCTGTGCACCGGCCTGAGCCGCGGCCAGGCCAAGATCCAGACGGTGGAGCACCTGATGTCGGCGATGGCCGGCCTCGGCGTGGACAACGCCATCGTCGAACTGTCCTCGGCCGAACTGCCGATCATGGACGGCTCGGCCGGTCCGTTCGTGTTCCTGCTGCAGTCGGCGGGCATCGTCGAGCAGGACAAGGCCAAGCGCTTCATCCGCATCAAGCGCGAGGTCGAAGTGCGCGACGGCGACAAGATCGCCCGTTTCGTGCCCTACGACGGCGGCTACAAGCTCGGTTTCACCATCCAGTTCGACCACCCGATGATCCCGGCCAAGCAGTCGCGCCAGGAGATCGAGTTCTCGACGATGGCCTACATCAAGGAAATCTCCCGCGCGCGCACCTTCGGCTTCATGCGCGACCTGGAGTACATGCGCGAGCGCAACCTCGGCCTCGGCGGTTCGATGGACAACGCCATCGTGCTCGACGAGTTCCGCGTGCTCAACGACGACGGCCTGCGCTACGCCGACGAGTTCGTGCGCCACAAGATCCTCGATGCGATCGGCGACCTGTACCTCGCCGGCGGTGCCATCCTCGGCGCCTACGAGGGCTACAAGTCCGGTCACGCACTGAACAACAAGCTGGTCCGTGCCCTGCTCGCCGAACAGGCGGCCTGGGAGTGGGTCAGCTTCGAATCCGCCGCGCAGCAGGCGCCGGTGGCTTACGGGGCGGCGGCTTACGCCTGAACCGTTCAACCCGGTGACGGCCGGGTGGGTATCACGGAATCGGCAATCGGCCGTTCCTTCTTCTCCCCTTAACGCCGATTTAACGAATCGGTAACGACCTCGCGCCCGACGCCCGCTAGGATGCGTCGGTCGCGGCGTGCGTGTCTACGTACGTCGACGGCCACGGTCGGAGCCCGTGGTCGCATCGGGCGTCGCGGAGACGACGTCCTGCAGGGAAGCCAGGGCCTCGCGCAACCCCTTGTGCGTGGCCGCAGAAACCGGAGCCGGCGTGCTTCTTGCCTGCTGCATTGGGGAATGCGCGGGTGCAGTCGCAGTCTTGACGGTCACTTTGGTGGCTTTCAGCCCGAGGGAACGGGCCGCAGCAAGGATGTCGGCCTCGGCCAGCCTGACCCGGGCGTGCCAGACCGGAGACTCAACGAGAAAAACGAGCTGTTCGCCGTTCACATTGGCCAACCGGCAACGGGGCGCCAGGTTCGGCGGCAGATGGGGGCGTAACTGCCGGTCCAGCGCGTCGAGCCACAGGGCGCGGCGCAACGGGTCGCCCGCCTTGTCCGCCAGTGCGGCGTCCAGCGCCGGCTGCGGCGTGGCGGTATGGCCTTCGCCGGACTTTCGCTTAGACATGAAAACTCATATGACGTTCAAGAAGATCGTAATCCGTTCCAGTGAAAAGGGGGTCAAGACGTTGCCGTGGCGATTGCGCGAATTCGCCGATCGTCGCCCCCTCGCCGCGCTCGGTGCGGTGCTCGGCCTCGGCATGGTACTCGGCATCGGCGTCAGCGCCGCAGCCGGATGGGGTGGTTCGGCGCAGATGCGCGCCAAGCTCGAGCGGCAGGACCAGGAACTGGCGCAGGTGCGCCGCGACGCGCAGACCCAGGTCAACGCCCTGGCGGCGCGGCTGGGCGAACTGCAGGCGCAGGCGACCCGGCTCAACGCGCTCGGCGATCGCCTGACCCGCATGGGCAAGCTGCAGGACGGCGAGTTCGATTTCGACCAGCCGGTCGGCGTCGGTGGCGGCGACGACGAACCCAGCCACGACATGCCCGCGCAGCATCTCGGCAAGGAACTGGACGGGCTGCAGCAGCAGTTCGCCACCTCCGGCCAGCAGCTGTCGGTGCTGGAATCGCTGCTGTTCGACCACCAGCTGGACCAGAACGCGGTGCCTTCGCGGATGCCGATCCGCAACAGCTACATCACCTCGGCCTTCGGCGGCCGCGCCGATCCGTTCGGCCGCGGCACCGGCAATCACAAGGGCATCGACTTCCACGCCAACGTCGGCGATCCGGTGCTGGCGGTGGCCGACGGCGTGGTCAGCTACGCCGGCGTGCGCGGCGGCTACGGCAACGTGGTCGAGGTCGACCACGGCAATGGCTATGTCACCCGTTACGCGCACAATTCGCGGCTGTCGGTGAAGGTCGGCGACCTGGTGCGGGTCGGCCAGGAAGTGGCCAAGGCCGGCTCCACCGGCCGTTCCACCGGCGCCCACGTGCATTTCGAGGTCTGGAAGGACGGGGTGGTGGTGAACCCGGCCAAGTTCCTCGGCGATGGCGCCATTCCGGTGGGCCGCCGCGGCCGTGGCTGAGCCGCGCGGGGGCTGGCGTGCCGGCGCTTGAATCGCCGGGCGCCGCCCCAAGCTACAATGTGCTTTGCCATCGACAGGGCGCCTCGCGCCCTGTTTCGTTTGCGGTCCGTCGATTCCCTGGGGATCGGGCCGTCGAGGCGTTCCTTTCCAACCGGTTCCTTCAATGATCAACAGTCTGCTTACTCGCGTTTTCGGTAGCCGCAACGAGCGCCAACTGCGCCAGCTCCACCGTATCGTCGCCAAGATCAATGCGCTGGAGCCGGAGATGGAGCAGCTCTCCGACGAGCAGCTGCAGGCCAAGACCCCGGAACTGCGTGGGCGCATCGCCGGCGGCGAGACCCTGGACAAGGTGCTGCCGGAAGCGTTCGCGGTGTGCCGCGAGGCCAGCCGACGCGTGCTGGGCATGCGCCACTACGACGTGCAGTTGATCGGCGGCATGGTCCTGCACCTGGGCAAGATCGCGGAAATGCGCACCGGCGAGGGCAAGACCCTGGTCGCGACGCTGCCGGTGTACCTCAACGCGCTTGAAGACAAGGGCGTGCACGTGGTCACCGTCAACGACTACCTGGCGCGCCGCGACGCCGCGCAGATGGGCAAGCTGTACAACTGGCTGGGCCTGAGCGTGGGCGTGGTGTACCCGGGCATGCCGCACAGCGACAAGCACGCCGCCTACGCCGCCGACATCACCTACGGCACCAACAACGAATTCGGCTTCGACTACCTGCGCGACAACATGGCGCTGTCCAAGGCCGACCGCTTCCAGCGCGGCCTCAACTACGCCATCGTCGACGAGGTCGACTCGATCCTGATCGACGAAGCGCGTACCCCGCTGATCATCTCCGGCCCGGCCGACGAGTCGCCGGAGCTGTACATCCGCGTCAACCGCATCGTGCCGCAGCTGGTCAAGCAGGAGTCGGAAGAGGGCGAGGGCGACTTCTGGGTCGACGAGAAGGGCAAGCAGGTGCACCTGTCCGAAGCGGGCATGGAGCACGCCGAAGAACTGCTGCGCGCCGCCGGCATCCTCACCGACGAGGAAGACCGCCTGTACGGCGCGCAGAACCTGAGCGTGGTCCACCACCTCAACGCGGCGCTGCGCGCACACGCGATCTACCAGCGCGACGTCGATTACATCGTGCGCGACGGCGAGGTGGTGATCGTCGACGAGTTCACCGGCCGCACCCTGCCGGGCCGCCGTTGGTCCGACGGCCTGCACCAGGCGGTGGAGGCGAAGGAAGGCGTGCCGGTGCAGCGCGAGAACCAGACGCTGGCCAGCATCACCTTCCAGAACCTGTTCCGCATGTACAAGAAGCTGTCCGGCATGACCGGTACGGCCGATACCGAAGCCTACGAGTTCCAGAGCATCTACGGCCTGGAAGTGGTGGTGATCCCGACCAACCGCCCGACCATCCGCAAGGACTGGCCGGACCAGGTGTTCCTCAACCGCCAGGGCAAGTTCAACGCGGTGCTGGCCGACATCGAGGACTGCGCCAAGCGCGGCCAGCCGGTGCTGGTCGGCACCACCTCGATCGAGACCTCGGAGATGCTGTCCGAGCACCTGCGCAAGGCGGGCGTGAAGCACGAAGTGCTCAACGCCAAGCAGCACGAGCGCGAAGCGCAGATCGTCGCCAACGCCGGCCAGCCGGGCGCGGTGACCATCGCCACCAACATGGCCGGCCGCGGTACCGACATCGTGCTCGGCGGCTCGCTGGAAGCCGAACTGCACGCGCTGGGCGAGGAGCTTGATGACGCGACGCGCGCGCGTCTGAAGGCGGCCTGGCAGGAGCGCCACGACGCGGTCAAGGCCGCCGGCGGCCTGCACATCATCGGCACCGAGCGCCACGAGTCGCGGCGTATCGACAACCAGCTGCGCGGCCGTTCCGGCCGCCAGGGCGACCCGGGTTCCTCGCGGTTCTACCTGTCGCTGGAAGACAACCTGATGCGCATCTTCGCCTCCGACTGGGTGCAGAAGGCGATGCGCATGATGGGCATGAAGGAAGACGACGTCATCGAGGACAAGCTGGTCAGCCGGCAGATCGAGAAGGCACAGCGCAAGGTCGAGGCGCACAACTTCGACATCCGCAAGAACCTGCTCGACTTCGACGACGTCAACAACGACCAGCGCAAGGTGATCTACGCCCAGCGCGACGAACTGCTGGACGCCGAGTCGGTCAAGGAGAACGTCGACGGCATCCGCGACGACGTGATCTACGACATCGTCTCGCGCTTCGTGCCGCCGAACTCGGTGGACGACCAGTGGGACCTGCCGGGCCTGGAAGCCACGCTGGCCAACGAACTCGGCCTGTCGCTGTCGATCACCGACCTGGTCAAGCGCCACGAGGAACTGGACGCGGACGGTATCGTCGAGAAGGTGCGCGAGGAAGTGGACCGCCATTTCCGCGAGAAGGAATCGGCGATCGGCGGCGAGACCATGCGCGCGCTGGAGAAGCACGTGATGCTGACCGTGCTCGACCAGAGCTGGAAGGAGCATCTGGCGCGCATGGACTACCTGCGCCAGGGCATCCACCTGCGCGGCTACGCGCAGAAGCAGCCCAAGCAGGAATACAAGAAGGAAGCGTTCGAGCTGTTCTCGGAGATGCTGGAGCACGCCAAGCGCGAAGTGGTGACCCTGCTGGCGCGGGTGCGCATCCGCAGCGAGGAGGAAGTGGCCGCGCTCGAAGCGCAGGAGCGCCAGCAGGTGGAGGCGCAGTTGCGCCAGGCCCAGTTCCAGCACCAGGATGCCGGCGGTTACGGCGCCGACGAGGAAGCCGAGCAGGTGCAGCGCGGCGAGGCGGGTGCGCCGACCGTGGCGCAGGTGACCCGCGAAGCGCCGAAGGTCGGTCGCAACGATCCGTGCCCCTGCGGCAGTGGCAAGAAGTACAAGCACTGCCACGGCCAGCTGAGCTGAGCCTGGCGTTGCGCGGAGCGCTGCGCAATCGCGTGGCGGCTCCGCATTCGGCGTCGCACGCTGTGGGTGCCGGGGCGCCAGCCATGACACCCCCACGCCGGCTCGTGCACTCCCTTCGGTGAAGGAGTGAGCGACGGATGCAGGTGTCGGATCGATCACACGTTTGCGAATAGCCCCGCCTTGCGCGGGGCATTCTGTTTTTGGGAAGGGCTTGGAGCGATGCGCTTGCCGACGTGGCGTATCGTGCGTGCGGCGCGTAGGCTGGCCGATGTCGCCATTGCCTCTGTAGGCCTGCCGTGGAGCCTTCGCCCAGCCTGGAACTGAAGGTCTTCGTGCCGGCGCAGGATCTCGCGCTGTCGGCGCGGTTCTATGCCGACGTAGGCTTCGCGCCCGAGCCGCTCGGCGACGGCCTGATCTGCTTCCGCCATGGCGACCGTTGCGCGTTCCTGCTGCAGGATTTCTACCACGCGGGGCTGGCGCGCAACCTCGTGCTGCATCTGTGGGTGGAGGACGCCGATGCCTGGTGGCGGCGGCTGCATGCAGCCGACCTGGCGGGCCGTTACGGCGCGCGCCTGGGCGAGCCCGGGGACCGTCCCTGGGGCATGCGCGACTTCACCCTGCACGACCCCGGTGGCGTGCTGTGGCGGATCGGCCACAGCCTGGGCGCCTGAGCGGGCGGCGGTGGTGGAAGTGCGGCAATCACCGCCATGCGCGCCGCCGCAGCGCGTTGCGCGTCGCGCGCCGGGCAGCGTTGCAGGCGGACCAGCGCCCCCTCACGGCCATTTCCGATGACGCTCTGGCGTTGCTGCGGTAGCGCCTGCCATCAGTGGCGCGCCGCCAAAAAGGCCATCGCCTGGGGACTGCCTGGCTGCGTGGGCGTCGCTGCCCTCCACAGCCGATCGGCGCCAATGTGACCCTGGTTGATTGCGCTGGCGCTGCCGGAAACGGCAAGCTTGGGCCATGTCCGAACCGCTCAGATCCATTCATGTCGTCGCCGGCGTCATCACCGATGCGCGCGGCCGTATCCTGCTGACCCGTCGTACCGAGGGCCGCGACCTCGCCGGGCTGTGGGAATTCCCTGGCGGCAAGCGCGAACCCGGCGAGACCTCGGAGCAGGCGTTGGTGCGCGAGTTGCAGGAGGAACTGGGCATCGAGGCCGTCGTCGGCGAGTGGCTGATGGAAGTGCCGCAACGCTACCCGGACAAGCGGCTGCGCCTGGAAGTGCGCCAGGTGGCGGCGTGGAAGGGCACGCCGCGCGGCCGCGAGGGCCAGGCGCTGACCTGGGTGAGCGCCGACAAGCTGGGTCGCTACGCGATGCCGCCGGCCGACCAGCCGGTGGTGGCGATGCTGCGCCAGCCCGCCTGCTACCTGGTGACGCCGGAGCCGGCCGAGCCGGGTCCCTGGTTGGCGGCGCTGGAGCGCGCGCTGGACGCCGGCGTGCGCCGCGTGCAGTTGCGTGCGCGCAGCCTGCCGGCCGAGCAGTGGGCGCCGCTGGCGCGGACCGCGGCGACGCTGTGCGCGACGCGTGGCGCGCAGGTGCTGCTCAACCGCGACGTGGCGCTGGCACAGGAACTGGGTGTCGGCGTGCACCTGGGCGCGGAGCAGTTGCCGCAGTGGCAGGCGCGCCCGTTGCCGGCCGGGCAGGCCGTGGCGGCGTCCTGTCATACCGTCGAAGAATTGCAGGCGGCGCAGCGCATCGGCTGCGATTTCGCGGTGGTCGGGCCGCTGGCCCCCACCGCCAGCCACCCAGGCGCCGCGCCGCTGGGCTGGGAGGCGTTCGAGCGCCTGCGCGAGCAGGTCGCCCTGCCGATCTATCCGATCGGCGGCCTGGCGTCGACGCACGTCGCCGAGGCGCGCCGCCATGGCGGCCAGGGCATCGCCGCGATCCGCGGGCTGTGGCCGCTGGCGGCCGATGTGGCGTGAGTGGGGCGGCAGCAACCGCTCCCCTGGTCAACTGTCATGCAGCCGCGAAACGCGAAGTGGCGTGCTTCCGATGGCGCAATGCGTCGGGACTGAAGTCCCTCCCACAGTGATCCTCCAACGAGGCCGGTGCCGCTCCTGCTCGAGAGTAGGGTGGTGCGTACGGGATGCCGCTGTTGCGATTCCCCAATCCCCATTCCCGAATCCCGGCTCCTCAGAAGAGGTGGCGTGCTTTCCGATGGCGCAATGCGTCGGGACTGAAGTCCCTCCCACAGTGATCCTCCAACTAGGCCGGTGCGCTCCTGCGCGAGAGTAGGGTGGCGCGTACGGGATGCCGTTGTTGCGATTCCCCAATCCCCATTCCCCATTCCCGGCTCCTCAGAAACTGATCCAGAAGCAGTCGTACTGCCGGCGCAGGTCCAGCACGGTGGAGGCGGGGGTGATGCTGCCGGCGAGGGTCTGCTGCAGACGCAGGCCGGTCGGATGCGGGCGCGATGGTGCCTCGCCACCGTCGGCATCCGCCGCGGCCGACGTGGCCGTTGTCGCGGACGCGGCTGTCGACGACGTACCGGCTGCGGGAGCGGTCGTCCCGCCGGTCTCCGGCAACACCGGCACGATCGCCACCAAGGGGCGGCGCACGATCGCCTCCAGACGGTCGAAGATGCGCTGCGCGCCGTCGTCGGAGACGCCGTTCCACCAGTACAGTGCCGATAGCCGGTTGACGTCGCGGGCGTCCACGGCACTGCGGATCTGCTGGACCAGCACGCTGAGCCGGCGCACGCACTGCGGCGGCGCCAGGCCGCGAGCGGCGCTGCCGACATTGCCGGGCGCCGCCGGTGGCGGTAGCCGGTCGATCGCGCCGACGTCCTCGCAGCGCCGATCGCTGAACACGGTGGTGCCGTCGGGCCCGCTGCACCGGTTCACCCGCTGCGCCATGGCAGGCGGGGCGAACACGCATAGGCACAGGAGCAGCAATATCGGCGGAAGGGCGCGCATCGGCGCAGCGTAGCCGCAGCCGGTGTGACCGCGGAGCGAATGCCTTACGAGCGCTGGGATTCGGGATTGGAGATTGGGGATTCGCCAAAGCGAGGCGGCGCGCCGCTGTTACCAATCTCTAATCCCGAATCCCCAATCCCAGCGTTCGGCCAGCGGCCGCGACACTCAGCCGGCGGCGACGTCGCCGCGCAGACGTGCCAGGACGTTGGTGGTGGGCTTGGCCAGGTTGAGCGTATAGAAATGCAGCCCGGGCGCGCCGCCGTCGACCAGGCGTTGGCACAAGGTGGCGACCACGTCGGCACCGAACTCGCGAATGGCCTCGGCATCGTCGCCGTAGGCCTGCATGCGCTTGCCGATCCAGCGCGGGATTTCCGCGCCGCACTGCTCGGAGAAACGCCGCAGCTGGCTGAAGTTGGAGATCGGCATGATGCCGGGCACGATTGGGATCTGCACGCCGAGCTTGCGGACCGCGTCGACGAAGTGGAAGTAGGCGTCGGCGTTGTAGAAGTATTGGGTGATGGCGGCATCGGCGCCGGCATCGACCTTGGCCTTGAAGTGGCGCAGGTCGCTGAGCGCGTCGTGGGCCTGCGGATGCGTCTCCGGATACGCGCCCACTTCCAGATGGAAGGCGTCGCCGTGCTCGGCGCGGATGAAGGCGATCAGGTCGGCGGCATAGCGCAGGTCGCCGGGGTGGCCCATGCCCGACGGCAGGTCGCCACGCAGCGCGACCAGGCGGCGGCAGCCGATGGCGCGGTACAGCTTGAGCAACTCGCGGATCTCCTCGCGGCTGCCGCCCACGCAGGACAGATGCGGCGCGGCCTCGAAACGGTGGTGCTGCTTGAGGTGACGCACGGTCTCGGAGGTGTAGCTCAGGGTCGAGCCGCCGGCACCGAAGGTGCAGGACACGTACTCCGGCGCGTAGGCCTTCAGCCGCGCGGCGGTGCGGTCGAGCTGCGCGCGCTGTTCGTCGGTCTTGGGCGGATAGAACTCGAAGCTGATGGCGGTCATGGGCGCAACGCAGCGGGCGGTGTGGCGAGTATATCTCTTCATCCGGATGGATGTGCAATAGGTCGCGGCCGCGCGATCGCCGCGGCGCCCGGGGGCGGCGACGCGCTCCCCGCGCGGCGCGCCGGTGGGCGCGCCGCGTCCGCTCTCAGGCTCAGCGCTTCCACATCCGCGCCTGCCGCGGCGGCAGGCTGAAGGTGTAGCTGCCGCTGGAAATACGCACCACGCTGCCGGAACCCAGCGCATCGGTGTAGTCGACGTTCCAGCGCAATACGCTGCCGTTCATCGGTACCGCGGCGGTGACGGTATTGCCGCACTTGTTGATGCCGACGATGCCCAGGTCGCCGCGGCGGAACAGCAGGTAGCAGGCGCCGTGCGCCAGCACCTGCATGTCGCGGCCCTGTGCGGCGTTGTGGAAGCCGACCATGCGCTTGAGGTCGTCGCGCTGGTAGGCGTTGACCCAGCGGTTGTCGCCGCTCTCGTTGTTGTCCGAGTACACCATCGGCACGCCGCCGTCGCGGCCGAGCAGGTAGGCGTAGGCCAGGGTCTCGTCGACCGGGTCCATGATCGCGTAGCGGAAGCCGGCGTTGTTGGGGATGTCGTGGGTGATGGCGAAAGTCACCGCGCGCGCACCGGGCAGCGCCTGGCCGTAGGCGCCCGGATCCACCAGCAGGTCCATGCTGCCGCCGTAGGCGAAGGCGTTGCGCACCGAGTTGAACAGCGGGAAGTCGTAGGCGGCGTGCGGGGTGGCCTGCAGGTACGGTGCCAGAAACTGGTCGTAGTCGGAGTTGCCGCTGCCGCCGCCGGTGATCACCTCGCCGAACACCATCACCCCGGAGCGCACCTGCGCATCGAGCACCTTGTTCAAATGGTCGAAGGTCATGTGCTTGGCCGCGTCGATGCGGAAGCCGGTCACGCCCAGCGCCTTCAGCGCCAGCAGGTAGTTGCGCTGCTGCTGCACCACCCAGTCGTTGCCGACCAGATCCGGCAGGCCGGGATCGTTGCCGCCGCCGCAGATGCGGTAGGTGCGCACCTGGTAGGGATCGTTGTAGTTGGTGATGCACTGCGCCGGGCCGAAATCGTTGGCGCTGAGGAAATTCTGCGAGAGGTCGCCGAACAGTCGCAGCGACGCATAGCGCTGCGGATTGGCGGCGTACTGGCCGAGCACCGCGCTGCCAGGGTAGTTCAGGTCCGAGCGCGTGGCCGCTTCGTTGGCCATGTGGTTGAGCACCACGTCGGCATAGGTCTCCACGCCCACCGCCTTCAGCGCCTGCACCATGCTGGCGAAGGCGTCGGTGTCGCCGAGCGGGTTGTCGATCAGGCGCATGTCCTGCGGCTGGTAGCGCGCCCACCAGGCGTCGCCCTGCGAGCGGTAGGCCGGCGCCACCAGCACCTTGCGGTAGCCGGCGGCGGCGATCTGCGCGGCACGCGCTTCCACGGTGGCGTAGGGCCAGTTGAAGGCATGCAGGATGACGTCGGCCTGGGCGCTGGCGGTGGCCAGGAGCAGCAGCAGGCCGACCAGCAGGCTGCGCCAGCGGTGCAGGCGCAGCAGACGATTTGCAGCGGATGGGACGCGCATCGTTCGATCTCCTCGGTGCGTGGGCGCAGGCAGGACGCCTGCAGGACAGGGACATGACGTCGCCGCGGGGCTGGCGTGCGGCCGGAGGATGCTAAGCGCGCATCGCGGCGCAACATGCGGGCGCTACATACGTATTCATGGCGACAGCGTACGAAAGCGGGATCGGCATCCGCTTCCGCTCGGGAGCGCCGTGCGCGCTCCATTCATGGCACATGCCGCATCGCGGCCCATGCGCTTTGCTACAGTCGCCGCCCTCACCTGTCGACGCGGAGCCGCACCATGACCAGCGCAGCCTTCTATCCGATCGGAACCCCCGGCGTGCCTTGGGGCGCGGCCGAGAAGGCGGCCTGGCTGGCGGGTCAGCCGCGCCGGCGCAGCTACCAGGACGAGGTGGTCGCTGTCATCGAAGGCCTGCGCGGGCAGTGGGAGGTGGTCGCGTACGGGGAACTGGCATACGCGCAGGAGCGCTATCCGCTGCTGGCCTTGCGCAGCCGCAACTGGGACGACGCCTTGCCGTGCATGCTGGTTACCGGCGGCGTGCATGGTTACGAGACCAGCGGCGTGCACGGCGCGCTGCAGTTCGCCCAGCAGCATGCCGAGGACTACACCGGCCGCGCCAACCTGCTGGTGGCGCCGTGCGTGAGCCCGTGGGCGTACGAGCGCATCCATCGCTGGAACGCCGATGCGCTGGATCCCAACCGTTCGTTCCGCGCCGACAGCCCGGCGCAGGAATCGGCCGCGCTGCTGCGCCTGGTCGCGCCGCTGCGCGATCGGGTGCGCATGCACATCGACCTGCACGAGACCACCGACAGCGACGAGTCCGAATTCCGGCCGGCGCTGGCCGCGCGCGATGGCATCGCCTACGCGCCGGGCGGCATTCCCGACGGTTTCTACCTGGTCGGCGACAGCGAGAACCCGCAGCCCGCGTTCCAGCAGGCGGTGCTGGCCGCAGTCGCGCAGGTCACCCATATCGCGCCGGCCGACGCCGCCGGCGAACTCATCGGCACGCCGCTGGCGGCGCCGGGGGTCATCAACTACCCGGTGAAGCGGCTGGGTCTGTGTGCAGGCATCACCGACGCGCGCTACACCACGACTACCGAGGTGTATCCGGACAGCGCCAGCGCCACGCCGCAGCAGTGCAACGCCGCGCAGGTGGCGGCGGTACGCGCGGCGATCGACTACGCCTTGGCGCATCCGTAGTCGCCAGGTGGATGCACGATTTGCAGGACACCTGTCACGCAGCTGCGACGAGCGACGCCCGCTGGATACCCAACCTTGCACGGCGTCGGGACTGAAGTCCTTCCCACAGTGCGCCCAGTCGAGGTATCGCAAGTTCCGCTGAGCGCTGTTCCGCATGGCCTTGCGCCACCGGCTGCGACGGCGGCAGCGGTGGGCACCGACCCTGCCGCGCGCTACGCTTGTGGGCCCTCGTTTGCCATGCACCCCATGTCCATCGTCCTCACGCCGTTTGCCCGCACGCGTCTGTTCCCGCGCGATGGCCGCCGCAATGCGATCCAGGACTGCACGCCCGAGCAGTTCGAGCAGCACCTCAACGCGCATACGCCGCTGCAGGTGCTGGACGGCTACGCACCGTTCTGCAAGTTGCACGTGCACCGCAACTGGACCTCGACGCGCTGCCTGACCGTGCCGATCACCGACGCCAACCGGCGCCTGCTGCGTTCGGGCTACGAGGCGCGCAGCCGTGAAGAGCTGCCGGTCCTGGTGCGCTGGTTCGAAGGGGTCGAGCCGCCGGTGGCCGAGTACCTGCTGCCGATCCTCTACAGCCGCGAACAGCTCGCACACGAGGGCGCGCCGATCGAGGCGGACTGGGGCGTGGTCGGTTGCCTGTATACCGCCGAGCCGCAGGAGATCCCGATGGCGCCGATCACCATGCTGCGCAATGCGCTGGGCGTGGAGGAGGGCGGCTCGGGCGTGCCGCTGGATCGCGACGCCTATCGGCGCAGCGTGGCGTTCTGGGAGCACAACGCCAACTGGCGGCCGTAAGCGCGGCCAGGCGCGGTCCGCGCGCAGTGACCTCGCCGGGCACGCATCGCGGTGCATGCGGCGCACGTTACCGCGCGCAGGCGTGATCGCTCCGGACGCGGTCACGCATTCGCGCAGCCGTCTTCACGCATCCCTGCATGTTGCCGCCGCCGGCCCGCCGTGCTGCATCCGTGCACGCGCTTGTGCACTGGCGCATAAGTGCTGAACAGAACTGCGCGCTGCCGCGCGTTCTCGCCGCGACGCCCTGTCCGTTCATCGGCATGACGCGCAACGACTATCAAGTTTGCGGACGGCGGGACGATAGCGAGAGGGTGGGTCGCCATGCAGCGGCGCCAGGACGCAATGTCCGGCAGCGCATCGTGGCCCGGTGGGGAAGGCGCCTCGGGCAGGTCATCGGCAGCGGACACGGCGCACTCGTGCCGCGCGCCGTGGCGGGCTGCCGCGTGGGGGCGTTCCCCGCGACCGTATTCCCTCCCCCCCTTGCCAAGGAAGTCGTCATGTCCACTCCGTCGCCGCAGCGCCGTCGCGGTAGCGTCGCCAAACGCCTGATGCTCGGTACCGGCCTGCTTGCGCTGGCCTGCTTCGGCCTGACCGCCATGATCATCTACTGGCGCAGCAGCGATGCGTTGCTGTCGACCTCGCGCACCAGCATCGAGAACCTGGCGCAAGTGGAGGCGCAGCGGGTGTCGCGCGAAATCGGCGTGGCCTTCGACGCCAGCGACGCGCTGGCCAACAGCTTCCGCGTGCAGCACGCCGCCGGTCTGTCGCGCGCCACCGCCACCGCGGTGCTGCGCAGCCAGCTCGACGCGCATCCGCAGTGGCTGGGCATCAGCACCATGTGGGAGCCGGACGCGTTCGACGGCAACGACAAGGCCTTCGTCGGCACCGAGGGCCATGACGCCACCGGCCGCTACATGACCTGGTGGTCGCGGCAGAACGGCAAGCTGGTGCGCGAGGCGCTGCGCGACTACGAGAAGCCGGGCGACGGCGACTGGTACCTGCTGGCGCGCAACACGCACAAGCCGGTGGTGATCGAGCCCTACTACTATCCGGTGGCCGGCAAGGACACGCTGATGACCACGCTGGCCACGCCGATCCTGGAGAACGGCCGCTTCCTGGGCGTGGTCACCGTCGACTTCACCCTCGATACCCTGCAGCAGCGCATCGCCGCGCTGCGGCCGATGGGCGAGGGCCATGCCAGCCTGCTGTCGCCGTTGGGCATGGTGATGGCCAGCCGCGATCCGCAGCAGGTCGGCAAGACCCGCAGCGATGCCTGGTCCAAGGACATGCTGGCGCGCGTGGCCAAGGGCCAGGTGGTGTTCGACCATCGCCGCACCGACGGCGAGGATGCGTTGAACGTGTTCGTGCCGCTGAAGATCGGCGATGCGCCGCAGACATTCGCGCTTGGCGTCTCGGTGCCGTACGCGCTGGTCATGGCCAAGGCGCGTGCACTGTTGTGGACCATCGTCGCGGTCGGCCTGCTCTCGGCGTTGTTGCTGAGCGGCGCGCTGTACCTGCTGCTGCGCCGGCAGGTGCTCGACCCGCTGGCCGAGGCCGTGCGGGTGTCTTCGGCAGTCGCCGCCGGGCGCCTGGACAGCCAGGTCCGGCATCGCCGCGACGACGAGCTCGGCCAGTTGCTGGATGCGATGGGCAGCATGCAGACGCAGTTGCAGGCGGTGATGCAGGCGCAGGCGGAGATGGCGCAGCGCCACGACGCCGGCGAGATGAGCTACCGGATGGACGCCGAACGTTTCCCCGGCGAGTACGGACGCATGGTCCATGGCACCAACGCGCTGGTGGCCGCGCACGTGGACGTGCAGCGGCGCCTGGTCGAGGTGATGTCGCAGTACGCGATCGGCAACATGCAGGTGGACATGGAGCCGCTGCCGGGCGAGAAGGCCGCGATCACCGAGGCGATGCGCACCACCAAGCGCAGCCTGCAGGCGATCAACCAGGCCATCACCGAACTGGCGCAGGCCGCGGCTTCCGGCGATTTCTCCCGGCGTGGCGACGCCGAGCGCTTCCAGTACGACTTCCGCGGCATGGTGGTCGGGCTGAACCGGCTGATGGAGTTGACCGAAGGCAACCTCTCGGCCTTGTCGGCGCTGTTGCGTGCCGTGGCCCAGGGCGACCTCACCGCGCGCATGCACGGCGAATTCCACGGCGTATTCGCGCAGATGCGCGACGATGCCAATGCCACGGTAGAACAGCTGACCGGCATCGTCGGCCGCATCCAGCAGGCCACCACCGCGATCAACTCCGCCGCCAGCGAGATCGCCGCCGGCAACGACGACCTGTCGCGTCGCACCGAGCAGCAGGCGGCCAATCTGGAAGAAACCGCGGCCTCGATGGAGGAGCTGACCTCGACGGTGAAGCAGAACGCCGAGCATGCGCACCAGGCCAATCGCCTGGCGCAGGACACCGCGGGCGTGGCCTCGCGTGGCGGCGCGGTGGTCGAGCAGGTGGTGGACACCATGTCCGGCATCGCCGAAGCATCGAAGAAGATGGCCGAGATCATCGGCGTGATCGACGGCATCGCCTTCCAGACCAACATCCTGGCGCTCAACGCCGCGGTGGAGGCGGCGCGCGCCGGCGAGCAGGGCCGCGGTTTCGCGGTGGTGGCCAGCGAGGTGCGCGCGCTGGCGCAGCGCTCGGCGACCGCGGCGCACGAGATCAAGGGCCTGATCGACGCCTCGGTCGGCAAGATCGACGATGGCACCGCACTGGTCAACGGCGCTGGCGACACCATGCGCGAGGTCGTGGCCAGCGTGCGCCGGGTCACCGACATCATGAGCGAGATCGCCGCCGCCTCGCAGGAGCAGAGCGCCGGTATCGAACAGGTGAGCAAGACCATCGTGCAGATGGACGAAGCCACCCAACAGAATGCCGCGCTGGTCGAGGAGGCCACGGCGGCGGCGCGGGCGATGGAGGATCAGGCCGAGGAACTGCAGCGCGCGGTGGCGCTGTTCAAGCTCGCGGCACCTTCGTCGGGCGGCCTGGCCGCGGCGGGCCGGGCGCGGCTGGAGCTGGTGTCGTGAGCGCCATGCGCAGCGCAGCGCTGCTGCTGGCGCTGGGCGTCGCCGCACCGGCCTGGGCCGGGACCGCCAGCGCCAATCTGGCGGCGACCTCGAACTACGTCTCGCGCGGATTCGAGCAGAGCTGGGGGCGGCCGGTGCTGCAGGGCGGGCTGGACGTGGCCGCGGACAGCGGCTGGTATGCCGGCACCTGGGCGTCCGGGGTGAGCCCGTACTTCATCGAAGGCGGGCACGTGGAGTGGGACGTGTATGCCGGCTACGCGGCCAGCCATGGCGACTGGGGCTGGCGCGCCGGCGTCTACCACTACGCCTACCCCGGCGCGCACATGAGCGCCAGCGGCACGCGCTACGACTATGGCGAGGCCATCGTCGCCGGGCACTGGCGCACGCTGGAACTGTCCTACGCCAGCACCTGGACGCGCGACTACTTCGGCTACAACAGCGCCACGCTGGGCGTCGGCCAGGGCCGGCACTCGCGCGGCTCCGGTTATCTGGCGCTGGACGCCACGCTGCCGCTGGCGCCGGACTGGCAGGCCAGCGTGCACGCCGGCCACCAGCATGTGCGCAACTTCGCCGACTACGGCTGGACCGACGCGCGCGTGGGCCTGAGCCGCACCTGGCGCGGCACCGAGTTCGGCCTGAGCTACGCACGGGCCTGGAACAGCGCTGGCGTCTATCGCCGCTACACCACCGGCGTGGCGGACGGCGAGGGCCGGGTGCACGTCTCCAATCCGATCGACGGCGCCTGGTCGTTCTCGATCAAGCGCAACTTCTCGCTGTAGGCGGACGCGCGCTCAGTCGTCGGCGGGCGCTGCGAACGCCTCCACGGCGAGCCGGTCCAGGTAGGCGCGCAGGCGTTGCTCGCGTTGCGCCGGGTCGCTGGGCAGCGGGCGCGCTTGCGTGCCGCCGCTGCTGCGCGCATGCACGCGTGGATACGGCTGTGCCGGCACCGGCACGCCCAGGAAGGCGCACAGCGGCTCCCAGCCCGTCTGCGCGTCGGTGTCGAGCACCAGCAGGCGCTGCGCCGGCACGCTGGCGATGACCGCCTGGTTCCAACGGCGGAAATAGTCGGTCATGAAGCCGCGATCGTCGATGCGCGTGGCGAAGTCGCGGCGCAGGAACTGGCTCAGCCGCAGGCCCTCGGCGCCGAACAGGGCCGGCACGCTGCCGTCGCTGGCGAAGATGGTGCTGCGCACCGACTCGAACCAGGCATCGGCATCGCGCACGGTCAGGATCACCTTGGCCTGCGGATAGCGTGCGGCCAGCTCGCGCCAGAAGCAGCAGCCGGGATAGTCGACGGTGGCGGTATAGCCGGCGAACAGCGTGTCCCAGTCCGCCTGCCCGTCGATCGCCGCATTCCACAGCGGCAAGGCCTGGCGCAGGTGCGCGGCCAGTTCCATGGCGTGATAGCAGCGGCCCAGGCCCAGATGTTCCAGCGCCAGCTTCAGCGACAGGGTGCCGGTGCGGCCGAGGCCGGCGCCGATGACGCGCAGGCTCATGCTGCCGCCCCGGCACCCTGTGCCAGCCATTGCGCAGCCTCGCGGCCCAGCTCGGCCTGCGCGCGCGCCTCGTACTCGGCGGCGACGGCCGCCGGCAACAGCGCGCGCCAGCGGCCACTACGGCCCTGGTTGAAGAAGGCCTTGCCGCCCTCGCGCCACAGCCCGGCGCCCTGCGGCACGTAGCGCGCGGCGTGCTGGCGCATGTAGTCGAACCGGCAGTGCGCCAGGATGGTCTCCCAGGCCGCCTCGCGCACCGGGATCTCCAGGAACGCGGCGATGCGCCGCACTTGCCCGGGCAGATCCTGCAGCAGGTCGGCGTAGTGCACCAGCAGCACGTTCGGCTGCGCGCGCTGCTGCCACCAGCTGCGCACGCCTTCCCAGAACGGCCAGAACGGTGCGCCGTCGTGGGCCAGCCAATGCGCCACGTAGGCATCCACCGGCAGGCTCGGCGGCGGCACCACGCGCAGCTTGCCCGGTTCGGCCGCCCCGGCATCCAGCCGCGCCTGCGCATCCTGGCTGACCGCACACTGGTGGTCGTACAGGCTCAGCGCGATGTCGCGACCGTCGCGGCCGATGTACAGGTATTTGGCGCGATCGCTGACCACCAGCGCATCGGCGGGCAGATGCGTCTTGATGAAGCGCCGGTGGGTCTGCGCCTGCAGCAGCGCGAGCTTGCTCGTGCGGTCCGGGTACACACCGTCCAGCCACGGCGAGATCGCCGACACGTCGACGTCCGCCGCGCCCTCGAACAGCAACTGCGCGACGATCTGCTGCAGCCAGGTGGTGCCGGCCTTGGCGTAGCTGGCGATGACGATGTCGCCGTCGCGAAACTCCAGCTCGTTCCACGCGGCGGAATCGAAAAAGCGGTTGGAGTATTCCCGGGTCTTGGCGAAGGCAGTGGAATCAGCCATGCGGGGTTTCCGGTGTGCGGGGGAAGGGCGCCGTCGCGGGCGACTGGCGGGACAGGGTTGTCGTGCGCGGGCGCAAGGCGATGCGGACATCGAGTGGACGCAGCACCAGCGCCGGATACGGTCGCGGCCGCGCATCCGTCGCCAGGTGCAGCGTGCGCTCGCGCAACAGGCCGGCCACGACCACGGTCATCTGCACCAGCGCCAACTGGCTGCCGATGCAACTGCGCGGACCGCCGCCGAACGGAAAGTAGGTGTAGCGCGCCGGTGTCTGCGCCGGGTCCAGCCAGCGCGCCGGCAGGAAGCGGTCCGGCGCGGAGAAGTGACGCGGATCGCGCTGCACCACCCACTGGCTGACGATCAGCTGGGTACCGCGCGGCACCGCGAAGCCGCCCAGCGTGGTGTCGCGTTGCGCGATGCGCGCGGTCATCCATGCCGGCGGATACAGGCGCATGGCCTCCTTCACGCAGGCGCGCGTCAGCGGCAGGCGTTCGACGAGCGCATCGGCGCAGGGCGTGGTGGATGCGCCGTCGATACCGGGCAGGGCATCGGCTTCCTCCGCCACGGCCTGCGCGATCGATGGATGTTGCGCCAGCAGCAACAGCGTCCAGGTCAGGCCGGCCGCCATCGGCTCCAGCGCCGACATCAGCATCGCCGCCGCTTCGTCGCGGCACCAGTCGTCGTCGGCCTGCGGAGCGTCGCGTCGCAGCAGCTCCAGCACCGAGGCGTCTGCGCCATTGGAACGTGGAGACGTCAGGATCTGCGTCAGCGCGGTGTCCAGTGCGCCGCGTGCGGCACGCAGGCGGCGCTTGCCGGCACTCGGCCACCAGGCCGGCGCCGCGGACGGCGTACGCGTCTGCTGCAGGATCGCATCGACCATCGGCAGCATCCGCAGCAGCGCCGGCGCGTGCGCCGCATCGCCGAGCAGGAAGCCGGCGCCCAGTTGCGCGCAGAGCGCAGTCATGCTCAGGCGCAAGTCGTGCACGTTGTCGATGTCGTCGCGCGAGCGCAGCAGAACCTGTGTGGCGGCGGCCGCCTTTGCGGCGTAGTCGCGCACCAGGCTGGCGCGGAACGCGGGCTGCAGCGCCTGGCGCTTGCGCCGCCAGGCCTCGCCCTCGCTGTTCATCACCGATGCCGGAAATGCAGCGCGCCGCGCACGCGGATCCGGATCGGATTTGGCGTAGAGGCTGCCGTCGTCGCCGAGCACCTTGGCGATCGCGGTTGGTGCTGCGAGCAGATAGGTGCGCTCGGCGATCCGCACCACGTCGCCATGCGTGCGTGCGCAGTGTTGCAGGAAGTCGAGGGGATCGGTGGCGAAAGCCTGCCGGTTGCCGAACGCCCAGTGCCCGCGCGGGCCTGGCGGGCGCGGGTGCGGATCGGTCACGTGCAGATCCGCACGAATAGCCGTGTCGGCGGGTCACACCGCGACGCAGGAGGGGACATGGAGCCGATGGCGAACGGGCGTGCGGCCGTGCGAAGCGGAGAGCGCTGGGGAGAGGGGGCGGGTCGCCCCCTCTCGCACGGTCATGCCACGCGACGGTGGCGGGGGAGGTTAGTAGGTGTAGATGTAGCCGAGCTTGCGGCCACCGAGGCTCTGCACCCAACGCGACAGCGAATCAAAAAGGCGTTTCATGGCGATACTCCTGATTGAGCGGGGGATCTGTTGCGATTGTCGCGCCTGCCTCAGCGTGGCAGGCGCGGGAAAAGCATCCTCGCTTGGATGCGGCGGCGCAAGCAAAAGACTGAAGCGCGGCCAACTGCAATGCGCATGTCATCTGCAGTTTTGTGGCGTGTGTCGCACGCTATTGCAGCGCATCGCCGCGCCTGCCATGCAGGGTGCCGTCCTGCATGTGTGGCCACTGCGTCGCCATCGCTGCGTGCTATGGTCGCGCCACTTCGGCAACGAGTGGCTGCGGATGCCCGTGACCCACGAGTACGATCGCCTGGCCGCGATCTACGACCGTTTCTACGATCGCTGGCCTGCCGCCGTCACCCAGCAGTGCGTCGGTGTCCTCGCCGAGCTGGCCGCGGGCCGTGCGGCGCTGGAACTGGGCATCGGCACTGGCCGCATTGGCTTGCCGCTCGCGCACTGCGATGTGCCGGTCACCGGTATCGACAATTCTCCTGCGATGCTCGAGGCCTTGCGTGCCAAGCCCGGCAGCGAACGCCTGCACCTGGTCTGCGCCGATTTCGCCGACATGCCGGTATGCGGGCCGTTCGGCCTGATCTACGCGGTGGCGGCATTCGGGTATCTGCTGACGCAGGCCGAGCAGCTGCGTTGCATGGTCAACGCGGCGCGCTGCCTGGTGCCCGACGGCCGCTTGCTGATCCAGAGCGCGGTACCGGGTGCGGAGGTGTTCGAAAGCGGCGGCAAGGTCAGCCAGGTGCTGGACGTGCCGGATACCGAGGGCGATGGCGCGGCAGTGATGCTGGTGTGCTCGCAGCCCGATCCGCTGCAGCAGCGCATCGACCAGCGCGTGGTGGTACTGGGCGAATCCGGCACGCGCATCTTCAGCGAGCGCCGCCGCTACGTGTGGCCATCGGAGCTGGACCTGATGGCGCAGATCGCCGGCCTGCGCCTGGAGGCGCGCTGGAGCGACTGGGCACGCACGCCGTATCACGGGCGCAGCCGGATCCAGATCTCGGTGTATGCGCCGGCCAATGAGCGCACGGCCTGAGAGATTCGCGCCGTCGCAAGCGCTGGACGACGATTCCCGGTCTGCGGGCGGCGGCGTCGGAAGCAGCTGGACCTTATCGCATTCGGCGCCTGCGGCCATGCCGCTGCCGTACTAGCTATCCCCTTGGTGTATAGGCCAATCGCGCCTGCAGCCGCGCGCATCGTGTCTGGTCTGGTCGACGCCGTGCTACGACCCGGCACGGGCGCTTGGCTTCGCGATCGCCAGTTTGCGGCGGGGAACACTCAGCAGGTCATCCTCGGTTGCGAAGTGCCGCGCTAGCCCGCGCCATGGGAGGCAGTGACAGCAAATCAGGCAAGCAACGCATCGACCAGATCAGCGTGGGCACCGGCCCCGGTTTCATGCATCGCGTGCATAGCCTGCTTCGCGTTGTGCGCGGATCGCTAGGACAAAGACGGTATCCAGCGCCACCACGTATCGGTAGAGGGCGATATATCCCTGAGCGCCTTGGCCAATCACCAGTTCACGCACATCATGGCGCGTCAGCCGGCCGATCAGCGGATTGTCCGTCAGCACGTTCGATGCGCTGACGATCTCGCTCAGACGCTCTTGGATATGCTCGGCTTCGTGTTGTTCCAGATGGCCGATGATGCGCCGTAGGTCCTCGTTGACAGAGGGCAGGAACTCGACGTGCGCCATGCTATTTCGCGAACTTGCGGGCGGCGGGAGGGGGAATGTCCTTGCCCTCAATGCGTTCCATCAGATAGCGACGCATCTCGTCCCAGGGAATGCTCTCGCCGGTTTCGAGGAATTCGCCCCAACGGCGCTCGGCCTCTGCATGGAAGTCGACGCGCCGCTCGGCCAGCTCGGCCTTCTCGGCGATGGCTTCCAGGATGAAGTTGTGCGACGTGGTGCCGGCCGCTTCCGCGGCCTTGGCGACGCGGGCCTTGAGCGCGTCCGGCAGGCGGATGGTGGTGGTGCTCATGGGGAGCTCCAGGCGATTGGTGTGGAATCAATGTAGCACAGGTGTGGTACAGACGGCCTGGCTGGACAGGCGCGTCGGCCGACTGGCCGGAAAAGGCCGCTTGCAGCAGGGACTGCGCAAGGTGACGATGTCTGCGGCTTTCGCTCCGTACGAATTTCCAGCCCCCTGTCTCCACACGCTCGCAGCGCCGGTCGCACAAAAAACGGGCGCCTCGCGGCGCCCGTTCTGGTCTGCCTGGCGATGTCCTGCCGATGACTCAGTAGCGGTAGTGCTCCGGCTTGAACGGGCCGTCGACCGGCACGCCCAGGTAGGCGGCCTGCGCGTCGGTGAGCTTGGTCAGCTTCACGCCGATCTTCTCTAGGTGCAGGCGCGCCACTTCCTCGTCCAGCTTCTTCGGCAGGCGGTACACCTGCTTCTCGTAGCTGTCCTTGTTCTGCCACAGGTCGATCTGCGCCAGGGTCTGGTTGGCGAAGCTGTTGGACATCACGAAGCTGGGGTGGCCGGTGGCGCAGCCCAGGTTGACCAGGCGGCCTTCGGCCAGCAGGAAGATCGCGTTGCCGTTGGGCAGCACGAACTTGTCCACCTGCGGCTTGATGTTGATCTTCTGCACGCCCGGCAGCTTGTACAGCGCCTCGACCTGGATCTCGTTGTCGAAGTGGCCGATGTTGCAGACGATGGCCTGGTCCTTCATCTGCGTCAGGTGCTCGATGCGGATGATGTCCTTGTTGCCGGTGGTGGTGACGTAGATGTCGGCCTGGCCGAGGGTGTCTTCGACGGTGTTGACCTCGAAGCCTTCCATCGCCGCCTGCAGCGCGCAGATCGGGTCGATCTCGGTGACGATGACGCGGGCGCCGTAGGCACGCAGGCTGTGCGCCGAGCCCTTGCCGACGTCGCCGTAGCCGCACACCACCGCGACCTTGCCGGCCAGCATCACGTCCATCGCGCGCTTGAGGCCGTCGGCCAGCGACTCGCGGCAGCCGTACAGGTTGTCGAACTTGCTCTTGGTCACCGAGTCGTTGACGTTGATCGCCGGGATCAGCAGGGTGCCGGCTTCGGCCAGCTGGTACAGGCGGTGCACGCCGGTGGTGGTCTCTTCGGAGACGCCCTTCCAGTCCTTGACCACGCGGGTCCAGTAGCCGGGGCGCTCCACCGCCACGCGCTTGAGCAGGTTCTTGATCACCTGCTCCTCGTGCGAGGAGGACGGCTCGTCGACCCACTTGGCGCCGTTCTCCAGCTCATAGCCCTTGTGGATCAGCAGGGTCACGTCGCCGCCGTCGTCCACCACCAGTTCCGGGCCGGTCTGGGTACCGTCGGGCAGGGTGAAGGTCAGCGCGTCGAGGGTGCAGTCCCAGTATTCCTCCAGGGTCTCGCCCTTCCAGGCGAACACGGGGGTGCCGGTGGCGGCGATCGCCGCGGCGGCGTGGTCCTGGGTGGAGAAGATGTTGCACGAGGCCCAGCGCACGTCTGCGCCGATGTCCTTCAGCGTCTCGATCAGCACCGCGGTCTGGATGGTCATGTGCAGCGAGCCGGTGACGCGCACGCCGGCCAGCGGCTTGGCGGCGGCGTACTGGCGGCGGATCGACATCAGGCCCGGCATCTCGTGCTCGGCGATGTCCAGTTCCTTGCGGCCCCAATCGGCCAGGGAAATGTCGGCGACCTTGTAGTCGCCCTCGGTGGAAAAGCTCTTGAGTGCAGCGTTCATCGATAAAGCTCCGGTCAATGGCGAGAAACTCGCGAAGTCCGGGCGCCGTTGTCGCTCAAGCCTCGCGCCGAGCCTGGCCGGATCTGGAGACGGAGAATCCTGTCTCGATCCGGTCGCAGCGCCCCTCGGCGCAAGGGGTAACCGATTATAGCGGCTGCCGCGTGTGGCGCTTGAACGCGGGTCAGGGCGGGCAATGGCATGCCCAAGCCCAACCATCGACAGGGGGCGGGACGCGCCGGCCCTGCTACCGTCGCTGGTTCGATCGATGCGAAGGAAAGGGGAAGAGATGAACCAGATCACAGTGCGCGGGCGCCGCCGTGTCGCCAGGCCGGTCTGCGGCCTGCTGTGCGCGGCCCTGGCCGCGGCCGGCAGCGCCGCCGCCAACGCGGCCCCGGCACCCGCGGCGGCGGCGGCCGCCGATCCTGCGGACAGCGGCTACCAACTGCCGTCGACGCCACTGCAGGCCATCGTCGATGCGCCGCGGCCGCCGCAGCTGTCGCTGAGCCCGCGGCGCGATCTGGCGGCGATGCTGCAGTTGCCGGCGTTGCCGGGCATCGCGCAGGTCGCGCAGCCGGAACTCAAGCTCGCCGGGCTGCGCATCCATCCGCGCACCCGCTCGCAGAGCCGTTTCGCCTTCGGCGACAAGCTGTGGCTGCTGCGCATCGCCGACGGCAGCGAACTGCAGATCGAGGGCCTGCCGGCGCCGCTGTCGATCGCCGGCATGGCCTGGGCGCCCGACCAGCGGCATCTGGCCTTCAACCGGGTCGACGGGCGCAGCGGCGCCAACGAACTGTGGGTGGTGGACATCGCCGCGCAGCGTGCACGGCGCGTCGCCGAGCGGCTCAACACGGTGTCCGGCGAGGGCTATGCGTGGATGCCGGACAGCCGCCAGTTGCTGGTGTTGCTGCAGCCGCAGGCGCAGGGCGCGGCGCCGCCCGCCGATGCCGTGCCGACCGGGCCGGCGGTGCAGCAGACCGCCGGCGGCGGCGCCACCGCCTTGCGCACCTACCAGGACCTGCTGAAGAACGAGGCCGACGCGCGCCAGTTCGATTATCAATTGCGCGCGCAGCCGGCGCTGGTCGACGTCGACGGGCAGGTGCAGCGCATCGCCAGTCCCGATCTGTACCTGTCGCTGGCACCGTCGCCGGACGGCCGCTACCTGCTGGCGCAGCGCCTGCAGCGGCCGTTCTCCTACCTGGTACCGGCCAGCGGCTTCCCGCGCACCATCGAGGTGCTCGATCGCGCCGGCAAGCCGGTGCACACGGTGGCGCAGCTGCCGCTGGTGGAAGGCCTGCCCACCGGCAACGATGCGGTGCGCACCGGTGTGCGCGACATCGATTGGCGCAGCGACGCGCCGGCCACCCTGGTCTGGGCCGAGGCCCAGGACGGTGGCGATCCGGCGCGCGAGGCGGCGGTGCGCGACGCGGTGCTGCTGCAGGCGGCGCCATTCACCGCGCCGCCGGTGACGCTGGCGTGCCTGCAGTCGCGCTTCGCCGGCATCGCCTGGGGCCGCGGCGACCTGGCGCTGATCGACGAGTTCTGGTGGAAGACGCGCCAGACCAGACAATGGCGCGTGGCCCCGGACAACCCCGCGCAGGCGCCGCAGCTGCTGGTGCAGCGTTCGCAGGAAGATCGCTATGCCGATCCGGGCACGCCGGTGACGGAGCGCGATGCGGCCGGCAATCCGCGCCTGTTGATCGCCGCCGACGGCCACAGCCTGTTCCTGCGCGGCGAAGGCGCCTCCCCGCAGGGCGATCGACCGTTCCTGGATCGCTACGATCTGGACACGCGGAAAAGCACGCGCCTGTTCCAGTCGCAGGCGCCGTACTACGCGGTGCCGCAGGCCTTGCTCGACACCAGTGGCCAGCGCCTGCTGATCACGCGCGAAACACCTCAGAAGCCGCGCAATTTCTACCGGCTCGACGGTGCGAACGCGGAGCCGGTGGCACTGACCCATTTCACCCATCCCACGCCGCAGTTGCGCGACGTGCACAAGGAGCAGATCCGCTACCGGCGCAAGGACGGGGTGGAGCTGACCGCGACCCTGCTGCTGCCGCCTGGCTACGACGCCAAGCGCGACGGCCCGCTGCCGATGCTGATGTGGGCCTACCCGGGCGAGTTCAAATCCGCCGACGCCGCCAGCCAGGTCACCGATTCGCCGTACCGCTTCAACGCGATCGGCTACTGGGGCCCGCAGGCGTTCCTGGCGCTGGGCTATGCGGTGCTCAACGATCCGTCGATGCCGATCGTCGGCGAGGGTGCGCGCGAACCCAACGACACCTACGTCGAGCAACTGGTCGCCGATGCGCAGGCGGCGGTGGACGAGGTGGTGCGGCGCGGCGTCGCCGACCGCAACCGCATCGCCATCGGCGGGCATTCCTACGGCGCCTTCATGACCGCCAACCTGCTCGCGCACACGCGCCTGTTCAAGGCCGGCATCGCCCGCAGCGGCGCCTACAACCGCTCGCTGACCCCGTTCGGCTTCCAGTCCGAGGAGCGCACCTACTGGCAGGCGCAGCCGGTGTACCAGGCGATGTCGCCGTTCAACTACGCCGACCGGATCAAGGATCCGCTGCTGCTGATCCACGGCGCCGAGGACAACAACTCCGGCACCTTCCCGATCCAGAGCGAGCGCATGTACGCGGCGATCAAGGGCAACGGCGGCACCGCGCGGCTGGTGATGCTGCCCAACGAGGCGCATGCCTACCGCGCGCGCGAGTCGGTGCTGCAGATGCTGGCCGAGAGCGAGCGCTGGCTGCGCACCTATCTGGGACCTGCGCCCACGCCGACGTCCATGCCGGCTGCGGCAGGCGCCACGCCGCGCTGAGCCGCGCCTGCGCCACGGCCGCACGTGCGTGCCGCCGTGGCGCAGGGCGCTGCTGTGCAGTGCAAATGGTTCGCTTTGAAACCGTCGTGCGGCCGACGGGAACGCACTCCCTTTTCGGTTAGGCTTGCGGCGCCCCCACTGCCGAGCCATGCGTTTCCCGATGAACGAGTCCCGCAGCAGCATCGTCTTCGCCACCCCCGACCTTCCCCTGCGCGACGACGTGCGCCGCCTCGGCGCCCTGGTGGGCGACCTGCTCGCCGAACAGGTCTCGGCGCAGTTCCTCGACGAGATCGAACGTATCCGCACTACCGCGATCGCGCGCCGCGAGCGCGCCGCGCCGCTGTCCTCGCTGAGCGAGCAACTCGCCGGCCGCGCACCGCGCGATGCCGAAGCGCTGGTGCGCGCCTTCAGCACGTATTTCCAGGTGGTCAACATCGCCGAGCGCGTGCACCGCATCCGTCGCCGCCGCGACTACCAGCGCAGCAGCGCCGACACGCCGCAGCCGGACGGCCTGCTCGACGCCTTGCGCCGCCTCAAGGCGCAGGGCGTCGGCATCGACGAACTGCGCGACTGGCTGCCGCGCATCGACGTGGAGCCGGTGTTCACCGCGCACCCGACCGAGGCGGTGCGGCGCGCGCTGCTGGAGAAGGAACAGTTGATGGTGGCCAGCCTGGTCGACAACCTCGACGGCCTGCGCACCCCGGGCGAGCGCGCCACCGACGCGGCGCGCTTCCGCATGGCGCTGACCGCCTCGTGGCAGACCGCCGATTCCTCGCCGGTACGTCCCACCGTGGAGGACGAGCGCGAGCATGTCGGCTTCTACCTGACCCAGGTGCTGTACCGGGTGATCCCGGTGATGTACGAGACCCTGGAGCACGCCATCGAGCAGACCTACGGGCAGGCGCTGAGCCTGCCGCGGTTGCTGCGCTTCGGCACCTGGGTCGGCGGCGACATGGACGGCAACCCCAACGTCGATGCCGCCACCATCACCGCCACCCTCGACGCGCAGCGGCGTGCGGTGCTGGAGCGCTATCTGAAGGAACTGTGGCAGCTCGCCAGCCTGCTCAGCCAGTCGACCACCCTGGTCGCGGTCAGCGCGCCGCTGCTGGAGCAACTGGAGCGTTACCGGCAACTGCTGCCGGAAGCCGCGGCGCGCTCGCGGCCGCGCCACGGCGACATGCCGTACCGCCTGCTCAACGATCTGATGCGCGCACGCCTGCAGGCGACCCTGGACGATGCGCCCGGCGCCTATGCCGCGCCGGCCGAACTGGAAAGCGATCTGCAGTTGATCCTGGACAGCCTGCAGGCCAACAAGGGCCTGCACGCCGGCTGGTTCGCGGTGCGGCGCCTGCTGTGGCGGGTGCGCAGCTTCGGCTTCCACCTGGCGCGGCTGGACGTGCGCCAGGAGTCCAGCGTGCATGCGCGCGCGGTCGCCGCCGCGCTGGACACGCTGGACTGGGACGCGCGCGCGGTGGAAGCGCGCGCAGGCCTGCTCGGCCCCTACGCCAGTGGCGAACAGGCGCTGCCGGCGGCCGACGACGAAGGCAATGCGCGGCTGGACGCGGTGTTCGCCGCGCTCGCCGATGCGCGCGCGCGGCACGGCGCCGATGCGCTGGGCAGCTACATCATCTCGATGGCGCACGACCGCGCCGACGTGCTGACCGTGCTGGCGCTGGCGCGCCGCGGCGGCCTGGTCGATGCCGACGGCGCGGTGCCGCTGGACATCGTGCCGTTGTTCGAGACCGTGGACGACCTGCGCGGCGGCACCGCGACCCTGCGCGACCTGCTGGCCGACCCGGTCTACCGCCGCCACCTGGCCGCGCGCGACGACGTGCAGATGGTGATGCTCGGCTATTCCGACAGCGGCAAGGACGGCGGCATCGCCGCCTCGCGCTGGGGCCTGCAGCGTGCGCAGGTGGAGCTGCTGCAGGCGGCGGCCGAACTGGGCATCCGCCTGACCTTCTTCCACGGCCGCGGCGGCTCGATCGTGCGCGGCGGCGGCAAGACCACGCGCGCGCTGGAGGCGGCGCCGCGCGGCAGCGTCGACGGGCGCCTGCGCGTGACCGAGCAGGGCGAGGTGATCCACCGCAAGTACGGCATCCGCGCGCTGGCGCTGCGTTCGCTCGAACAGATGACCGGCGCGGTGCTGCTGTCGAGCCTGCGCCCGCGTGCGGCCGATGCGCGCGAGGCCGGCTGGCGGCCGGTGATGGACCTGGTCGCCGAGCACAGCAGCCAGGCGTACCGCGGCTTCGTCGGCGATGCCGAGTTCATGCGCTATTTCCGCCTGGCCACGCCGATCGACGTGATCGAGCGCATGACCCTGGGCTCGCGGCCGTCGCGGCGGCTCGGCCAGGATGCGGCGCTGTCCAACCTGCGGGCGATTCCCTGGGTATTCGCCTGGAGCCAGGCGCGCGCGGTGATCCCGGGCTGGTACGGCGTGGGCAGCGGCCTGCAGGCGGCGGTGGACGCCGGCCACGAGGACGCGCTGCGCGCGATGGCCGCGGACTGGCCGTTCTTCCGCACCTTCCTCGACGACATCGCCATGGTCCTGTCCAAGGGCGACCTCAACATCGCCGAGATGTTCTCGCGCCTGTCCGGGCCGCTGCACGCGCGCTTCTTCCCGCGCATCCGCGACGAACTGGCGCTGACCAAGGGCTGGGTGAAGGCGCTGACCGGGCAGTCGTCGCTGCTGCAGCACGATCCCCGCCTGGCCTTGTCGATCCGCCTGCGCAATCCGTACATCGACCCGATCAGCGTGCTGCAGGTGGACCTGCTGCAGCGCTGGCGCGCCACCGACGGCGAAGACGAGGAATTGCTGCGGGCGCTGGTGGCCTGCGTCAATGGCGTCGCCCAGGGCGTGCAGAACACCGGCTGAGCCCAGTGCTTCCAGGGCGCCGCCGGTGGGTACCGGCGGCGGCCGACCGTGATCCGCTTGCAAGCGGACAAAATTGTCCGATAATGCCGCGCATGGAAATGCGAGCCGATACCGCCCACCGCCGCCGCCTGTTGCTGGACGCCGCCGACGAGGTGTTCTGCGCACACGGCGTGCTGGCGCCGCTGGAGTTGGTGGTGGAGCGCGCCGGCCTAGGCCGCGCCACCCTGTACCGCCATTTCGCCGACCGCACCGAACTGATGGCCGCCCTGCTGGAACGCGGCCTCGACGGCCTGGAGGGCTGCGCGCGCGAGATCGGCACGCGGCCGGACGGACTGTTCCTGCTGATGTACGACGTCGCCGAACACATCGCGATGTCGGCGCCGCTGGCCGACTACTGGCGGTCGATGCCGCGCGAGCATCCGACGATCGCCGCGGCGCATACGCGGGCGATGGCGATCCTGCTGCCGTACCTGCAGCGTGCGATCGCCGCCGGCCTGTGCCGCCCAGACCTGGGCGAGCAGGACCTGGCCCTGGCGATGGACATGCTCGGCGCCTGCCAGCGCGGCAGCGACGAGGCCGAACGCAAGGCGCTGGCGCAGCGTTGTTGCCGCCTGCTGTGCCACGCCCTGGCCACGCCCGCGGCGGCGGCCGAGTTGTGAGCGCCGACGGCGCCGCGCGTCGACGCGCCTGGCCATGGCGGCTGGCGCGCGCACTGGCGATGCTGGCGGTGCTCGGCGCCAGCCTGTGGGGCGCGCTGTTCCTGAGCTATCTGCCGCATACCGGCGCGGTGGTGCGCTACGGCTCGGCGCTGCTGTGGGCCGCCTTGGGCGGCGCGGCGCTGTGGGGCCTGAGGCATCCGCGCGAGTACCGCGTGCTGCCGCTGCTGTTCGCGGTCGGCTGCGCCGGCATGGCGGTGGGCTGGTCGGCGCTGCAGCCGCAGCAGAACCGCGACTGGGCCGACGATGTCGCGCAACTGCTGCAGCCGCAGGTGGACGGGCACGTGGTGACCCTGCACAACGTGCGCAATTTCGCCTGGCGCAGCGACCACGACTACACCCCGCGCTGGGAGACGCGCCGCTACGACCTGGAGCGGCTGGCCTCGGCGGACCTGGCGCTGTCGTACTGGATGGGGCCGGCGATCGCCCACACCCTGGTCTCGTTCGGCTTCGACGACGGCCGTCGCGTGGTGTTCTCGCTGGAGATCCGCAAGGAGCGCGGCGAGGCGTTCTCGGCGCTGGCCGGGTTCTTCCGCAATTTCGAGCAGGTGATGGTCGCCGCCGACGAACGCGACATCCTGGTGGTGCGTAGCAACGTGCGCGGCGAGGACGTCTATCTGTACCGGCTCAACCTGTCGCGTGCGCAACTGCGCCAGCTGTTCCTGGGCTACGTGGCACGGGCGCAGCAACTGCAGCGCACGCCGCGGTTCTACAACACCGCCACCAGCAACTGCACCACCATCGTGTTCGAACTGGCGCGCAAGCTCGATCCGGCGCTGCCGCTCGATGCGCGCCTGCTGCTGTCCGGCTACCTGCCGTCCTACGTCTATGCGCAGCATGGCTTCATGCCCGGCTACAGCCTGGCCACGCTGCGCACGCGCGGCCGCATCGGCGAACGCGCGCGCGCGGCTGGCGTTGGCGACGACTTCTCCACGCGCATCCGCGCCGGCATTCCCGGCGACGATCCCGCCGTCGCGCCATGATCTTGTACTCACGTCTTGCGCGGTGCGCGGGCGCCGCGCTGCTGGCTGTCGGGCTGCTGCTCGGCAGCGGCTGTGCGATGGTCAGCGTGCAGTCGCGCAGCGCTGCCGACTACATCGCCACCCAGCGCGGCGACGTGCTCAGCACCGGCAAACTCAGCGATGCCAGTCTGGAGACGTTGCGCGTGCTCGCGCTCGATCCCAAGACCTGCGAGGCCGACGTTGCGGCCTGCGCCACGCAGCTGCGCGCCCTGCAGGGGCTGGACCAGGAGCGGCGGCTGGCGACCCTGTCGGAGCTGTGGGTGCATGCGGCCAATGTGCGCACGCCGCGGCAGGCGAGGGCGCTGGACGACGCGACGCTGCAGGCCTGGCTGGAGGCGGCGCGCTACGCTTACGCCTACCTGTTCTACACCCAGCGCCCGGCCAGTGCGCGCGCCTTCGAGGACCGGCAGACCCAGGTGCGCGACTACTACAACTACGCCGTGCAGCAGGTGGTCGGCGAGCTGTTCCTGCGCTGGCGCGCCGGCAGCGCCAGCGGCGAGTTGCACGACGACGACACGCTGCGTACGGCCGGCTGGCAGGTGCGTGCGGACATGGGCAGCTTCCGCCTGCCGGGTGGCGTGGCACGGCCGGACGCGATGCTGCCGGCGTCGACGCTGCGCTTCGATGGCCTGCGCAGCACCTACCGCCGCGACGGCTTCGGCGCCGAACTGGTCGCGGAGATCGCGCCGGCCAAGGTCGGCGATCCGACCGCAGCGGCGGCCGCCAAGGCCGCGCCAAACCCGCACGCGCCCGCGTTCAGCGAGATGCCGTATGCGCCGACCACGGTGCTGCTGCGCTTCGACGGCGACAGCCTGGCGCAGGTGGTGGATACCCGCAGCGTGGTGGTCGCGCCCTACGACCCGTACCGCGACGGCGAGGTCGAGGTGCACGGCCAGCGCCTGCCGCTGGCGGCCAACTTCACTGCCGCCTACGGCCTGTGGCTGGCCCGTGCCGGCTTCGCGCGGCAGTCGCTGCGCTCCATGCTCGGCCGCGAGGATGGCATCGACCAGCCGCATCTGTACCTGATGCAGCCGTACGATCCGGACCGACGCATCATCCTGATGCTGCACGGCCTGGCCAGCAGTCCGGAGGCCTGGGTCAACGTCGCCAACGAACTGATGGGCGATGAACAACTGCGCCGCCACTACCAGATCTGGCAGGTCTACTACCCGACCAACATGCCGATCGCCTGGAACCGCGCGCAGATCGAGACGCTGCTGCAGCAGACCCTGCGCCATTTCGATCCGCAGGGGCAGGCGCCGGCCTCGCAGCACATGGTCCTGATCGGCCACAGCATGGGCGGGGTGATCGGGCGCCTGTTGGTCAGCGACTCCGGCGACACGTTGTGGAACGACCTGATCGGCGCGCGCGGCGACCGGCGCCCGCTGGATCCGCAGGCGCTGGCGCAGTTGCAGCCGCTGCTGCGCTTCGCGCCGTTGCCGGAGGTGGACCGCGCCATCTTCATCGCCGCGCCGCAACGCGGCACCACCTTCGCCGAGGGGCGCCTCGGCCGCCTGGCCGGGCGCCTGGTGCGCCTGCCGGTGACGCTGCTCGATCGCTTGAACACCTTGCTGCAGGGGATCGACGGCCCCGACGGCGCGCCGATGCGCGTGCCCAACAGCATCGACAACCTGCGCGACACCGATCCGTTCGTGCGCGCGGCGGCGGACCTGCCGATTTCGTCGGCGGTGCGCTACCACACCATCATCGCCCGCCGCGATCCGGCGGTGCCGCTGGCCGACTCCGACGACGGCTTGGTGCCGTACCGCAGCGCGCATCTGCCGGGCGCGGTCTCCGAACTGGTGATCACCTCCGGCCACAGCGTGCAGGAGACGCCGCAGGCGATCCTGGAGATCCGCCGCATCCTGCACGCGCAATTGCAGGTGGACGCCGCCGCGCCGCGGTGACGCTGCCCGTGACGGGCGGTTGTGCGCGTTCGTCGTCGAGCGCCCGCTGGGTTGCGTTGTCGCCTCATGCGCCCCACGGACTGGGCGAGGCATCGCCTGTTGGAGCGTTGGCCGCCGCGTCGACGGAAGCGGCCAGGATGTCGCGCTGCCATCGGTGGCGCAGCCGCAAGACGGCACGGCGAATGGTTTCAGTTGTGCCGAATTGCGCAGGAAAGGCGCCGAATCGTCGGTCGACGACCTGCGGTGACATCGTTGTCATCAAATTGCAGCCGCGCCTGCCAACAATGCGCGCCGCCGCGAACACGATCTCGGCCTCTCTCCCCTCCATGCCCGGCCTGCGGCCCGTTCCGTTGGCCGCGCCTACGTTCGGATTTTTCATGTCGCACTCGATCCATCTTCAGAAACGCCTGTCACTGGCGATCGCCGCCGCGTTGCTCGGTGTCGCGCCGATGGCCTTGGCCCAGGCGCAGGATGCGCAGGAGACGCAGACCACCGCGTCCGACGCCAGCGCCAAGACCCTGGACAAGATCACCGTCGCCGTCACCCGCTACAACGCCGCGGACATGCAGATGGCCGCGACCAACACGGCCAACGTGCTGTCGGCCGAAGACCTGAAGTACACCGCCGTGCACAACATCGCCGAGGCGCTGGGTCTGCTGCCCGGCGTCAACGTGGTGAACACCGGGCAGTCGTACTTCGGCGGCGTCGACGGCGCCGCGCGCGGCGAGGGCATGTTCGCCTCGGTGCGTGGCCTCAACGCCGAGTACAACGTCAACCTGATCAACGGCGTCAACGTGGCCCAGGGCCTGCCCTACAGCCGCAGCGTGCAGCTGAGCCTGCTGCCGCCGTCGGGCCTGCAGACCATCGTGTTGAACAAGACCTCCACCGCGGCGATGGACGGCGACGCGATCGGCGGCACCATCGACTACCGCACCCCCAGCGGCTTCGACTACAGCGAGGCGATGGGCGGCAGCGTCACCGCCAGCGGGCGTATGGAAAGCCGCGCGCGCGACTACGGCGACAACGGCCTGGGCAAGGGCGCGGCGGGCGAATTCCACGCCAAGTTCGGCGCCGACAACCAGTTCGGCGTGTACACCAGCGCGTACTACGACGAGCGCCACTACGTGAACAGCGAAGTGGCCAACGCCGCCGCCTCGCGTGGCGACTGGGGCAAGAAGTACTTCTCGCGCACCACGGCCAGCGGCCAGCCGGCGCCCGGCTACGATCCGCAGGACCTGCTGATGGCCACCGGCGCCAACATTGGCTATTCCGCCGGCGACACCAAGCGCTACGGCGGCAACGTGTCCTTCGACTGGCACGTCGACCCGAGCCTGCAGCTGTACGCGCGCGCAACCTACGCCTACGCCAAGACCGAGCAGAACACCGGCTACACCCAGCTGGTGCCGGCCAACGTGAGCCTGGCGCAGATCGGCACCACCGGCGTGTACCAGCCGCAGATCAACCGCGTGGCGGTGCGCTACTGGTACGAGACCAACCCGGAAGTGGCGGACCTGGCCACCTTCCAGTTCGGCGCCGACAAGCAACTGGGCAACTGGACGCTGTCGCCGAACCTGTTCTACAGCTACGGCGACAACGATCGCCCGGACCACGTGGAAATCTCCGCGCGCGTGGACCAGTACGCCTCCACCCAGTTCCCGTACGGCGGTGCCAGCACCTTCTCCGGCTACGACGGCGACGGCTTCCCCAAGCCGCTGCTGACCCCGGCGCTGCAGGCCCAGGCCAGCGACATCGGCAGCCTGTATGCGCGTCGCTACGGCCAGTTGACCAAGTCCTACAGCGGCCAGACCAAGGGCGGCGCCAAGTTCGACGTGCGCTACGACTTCGACCAGGGCGCGCTGAGCAACATCCAGTTCGGCGTGAAGTATGTCGACAGCTCCCGCGACTTCACCTCGCGCGACTGGACCAACAGCAAGTTCACCGACGGCACCCTGCTGCGCGACACCGGCCTGGTGGTCGGCCAGTACGACTCGGTGTACCCGGGCAAGTACGCATGGCCGACGGTCAAGCTCAGCAACGGCGGGCTGAAGGCGATGATCGCCCAGCATCTGACCGCGGCCAGCTTCGACACCTGCGGCAGCCTGGCGATCAACAACCAGAACTGCGCGACCATGCGTGGCGACGAGGCGGTGACCTCGGCGTATGCGATGGCCACCTTCCGCAGCGGCGACCTGGAAGTGATCCCGGGCGTGCGCTTCGAGCACACCAGCATCCGCAACACCTTCTGGACCATGCCCGAAGACGCCAACGGCAACGAACTGCCCGGCTTCTTCAGCAGCAACCACACCAGCTACGACGTGCCGCTGCCGAGCGTGTTCCTGAACTACCGCCCGGGCAACGGCAATGCGGTGTACCGCGCCTCGGTGTGGACCAGCTACACCCGGCCGGCGCTGGTGCAGCTCGGCGGCGGCGCCAACTACGACGTCTCCAGCGACGGCACCACGGTCATCACCGAGGGCAATCCGGACCTGAAGCCGATCAAGTCGCTCAACGTCGACCTGTCCGGCGAGTGGGACAACGGCCACGGCGGCCACGCGATGCTGGCCGGCTACTACAAGCGCCTGACCGACTACATCTACGAGAGCGGCTCGGATCCGGCCAACGCCGGCACCAGCACCGGCGCCGGCAATGTGCGCTACGTGCGTCCGCAGAACGGCGGCGACGGCAAGGTGCTCGGCTTCGAGGCCGCGGTGCGGCAGACCCTGCAGGGCATGCCGGCACCGCTGGACGGCTTCGGCATCGGCGCCAACGTCACCCGCCAGACCACCCGCGTCGACCTGGGCATGGACGGCTTCCACGACGAGCGCATCCAGAACGCGCCGGACCTGATGGCCAACGCCGAGCTGTTCTACGAGAAGGGCCCGCTGTCGGTGAACCTGGCCTACCACTACTCCGGCGAGTACGTCTCGGTGTACGACTACTACAACCGCGGCGCGACCTGGGACGACCTGTGGGTCAAGCCGATCACGCGCGTGGACCTGCACGTGGGCTACACCTTCAACGAGCACCTGCGCGCCGACCTGTCGGTGGCCAACCTCACCAACCGCCTGAGCTACTGGGCGCACGTGGGCCACAACAGCACCGCGATCTCCGACATCGTCGATGCCGGCCGCACCGCGCTGCTGAACGTGAAGTACACGTTCTGAAGCGGGCGCTTGCGCACGCGGGACGTCGCCACCCGCCGCACGGCCCTGTGCCGTGCGGCGGGTGGGGCGTTGTCGGCATCGCCGCGATGTTCGTCTGGCTGGCGCTGACGATCCTGCCGGGAATTGCGTGGTCGACAGAGGTGCCGGTGACGGTGCCGATCGACGGCCTGCGCCTGGACCAGGTGCAACTGCTCGGCTCGCATAACAGCTATCGGCCGGTGCCGACCGCGCAGGTGCGCCAGCGCCTGCAGGCGCACGACGCCGCCGAATGGCCGGCACTGGCCTATGGCCATCCTTCGCTGCAGGCCCAGCTCGCGCTGGGGCTGCGGCAACTCGAACTCGACGTGGCCGCCGATCCGCACGGCGGCCTGTATGCCGCACCGTATGCACGCGCGGATGCGGCGACCCGTGCCCGCATGCACGCGCCCGGCGCCAAGGTCCTGCACCAGCCGGGCCTGGACTACGCCAGCCATTGCCTGCGCTTCCGCGACTGCCTGGCGATCATCGCCACCTGGTCGCGCGCGCACCCGCGGCACACGCCGCTGGTGGTGCTGGTCAATGCGGTGGATTTCGATCCGGTGCCGGGCCTGTGGCCGCACCGTTCCGCCTTCGACGCCAAAGACCTGGACGCGCTGGACCGCGACATCGCCGAGGTGGTCGGGCGTGCGCGCCTGATCGTGCCCGACGACGTGCGCGGCGACGCGCCGAGCCTGCGCGAGGCGGTGCTGGCGCATGCCTGGCCGCGGGTGGCGCAGGCGCGCGGCCGCATGCTGTTCGTGCTCGACGGCAATCCGCGGCACGAGGCGCTGTACCGACAGGCGCATCCATCGCTGCGCGGCCGCATGATGTTCGGCTGGTACGCGCCGGACCAGCCGGAAGCGGCGGTGCTGTCGATCGAGGATCCGCTGGCAGAGGCGCCGCGGATCCGCGCGCTGGTGACGCAGGGCTTCCTGGTGCGCACCCGCGCCGATACCGATGGCCGCGAGGCGCGCGCGCACGACCGCCGCCGCGCACGGGCGGCGCTGGAGGCCGGCGCGCAATGGATCAGCACCGATTACTACGCTGGCGCCCCGGATCCGCAGCGGCTGGGCTACTGGCTCGGTATCGCCACGGGCCTGCGCTGCGACCGTGTCACGGCCGCATGCGGCACGAGCGCACCGTGAGACTTTCCATGTTGGGGACGATGATGAAAACAAGAACGCGTTGGATGCTGTGGGTCGTGCTGCTGGTGGCGGCATTGGGCGCGCAGGCGCGGCCGGCGTCGAAGCCCGCGCCCGCGCTGCAGGTGGAGAAGGTCTGGATGCTGTTCCGCCACGGCGTGCGCGCACCCTTGCCGGGCGAGGCCGCGGCCGCCGCGTTGGCGTCGCAGCCCTGGCCGGTATGGGACACGCCGCCGAGCCTGCTCACCGCGCACGGCCGCACCGCGGTGGAGCGCAGCGGCGACTACACCCGGCAATGGCTGCTGCGCGATGGCGTGCTGCCGGCGCAGGGCTGCCCCGCCGACGGCACGGTCAGCATCTACGCCAACACCGACCAGCGCACCATCGTCAGTGCGGAGCTGCTCGCCGACACCCTCGCGCCCGGCTGCCATCTGCAGGCCCGCCACCAGGCCGAGGGCAGCGACGACCCGCTGTTCCGTCCGGTGGAAGCCGGCGCGGTGGAGTTCGATGCCGCCGCCGCGGTGGCCTCGATCCAGCGCCAGACCGGCGGCCCGGGCGCGGTGCTGGCACCGTATGCGCGCGAACTGCGCACCATGCAGGAGATCCTCGGCTGCACGGAGCGCTGCGACTTCGTGCACATGCCCTCGTCGCTGACCCCGGGCGCGAACGGGCGCAGCCTGGCCCTGCACGGCCCGCTGGACCTGACCTCGGGCACGGCCGAGGTGTTCATCTTGCAATACGCAGAAGGCATGCCGCTGGACCAGGTCGGCTGGGGTCGCGCGACGCCGGCGCGCATCGCCGCGGTGTCGCGACTGCACGCCTTGCTGTTCGAGATCTACGCACGGCCGCAGTACATGGCCGCGCGCGCGGGCGCGCCGCTGGCTCACCGCCTGCTGGACACGCTGGGCGCTGACGACGCGCCGCGGCTGAGCGTGCTGGTCGCCAGCGACACCCACATCGCCGCGCTCAGCGGCCTGCTCGACCTGCACTTCCACCTGCCCGGTTTCGGCCGCGACGACGCGCCCCCCGGCGGGGCGCTGGTGGTGGAGCAGGTGCGCGACCCACGCAATGGCCAGCGCTACGTGCGTGTGCGCTACCAGGCGCAGTCGCTGGACCAGTTGCGCGCGCTGACCCCGCTGAGCCTGCGCCATCCGCCGCTGCTGCAGACCCTGCAGATTCCAGGTTGCAGCGACGCCGCGACCGGGCTGTGTCCGCTGCCGAAGTTCCAGGCGCTGCTGCAGGCCGCGCTGCAGCGCCGCGGCTGAGGCGCTCCCGCCGTGACCATCGCTGCTGCCTGGCGGACCAGGGTGAAGCACACATGCCGTGCCGCCTGTACGGCCGCCCTTGAGCGCACGCCGACGATGCGGTAGCGCGCGTGTCTGCCTGCGGGAGTCGACTGTCATGCAGCCGCGGCAAGCGCCGCCGACAGCCGACTGACACCCTCCGTCGTCGGGACTGAAGTCCCTCCCACAAGGAGGCCCAGTCCATCCTGCGGAACGACTTCCGTTGCGACGCGCGTTCCAAGCAACGCCTGTCGCGGCCGAAGCCGCTCCTGCGCGGAAGCGTTCCTGCGGCGTGGCACACCCCTGCCTGCATGGCCGTTGCCAGTGTCCGCCACTGGCCAGTTCCCACCACCCCAAACGCAGAACGGGCCGCAATGCGGCCCGTTCTTTCTTGCAAGCGCGGGCAGGCCGGCTTACTTCAGCTTGGCGTCCGCGCGCAGCGCCTCGGCGCGGTCGGTCTTCTCCCACGAGAACGCGGTGGCCTGGTGCTGGGCACCGGTGCCGTCGGTGTAGGTGAAGGCCTTCGGGGTGCGGCCGAAATGGCCGTACGAGGCGGTCTGCTGGTACATCGGGTGGATCAGGTCGAGCATTTGGATGATGCCGAACGGACGCAGGTCGAAATGCTTGCGGATCAGCTTCTCGATCTTGTCGTCGGCGATCTTGCCGGTGCCGAAGGTGGTGACCGAGATCGAGGTCGGCTCGGCCACGCCGATGGCGTAGGAGACCTGCACTTCGCAGCGGTCGGCCAGGCCGGCGGCGACCACGTTCTTGGCGACGTAGCGCGCAGCGTAGGCGGCCGAACGGTCGACCTTGGACGGATCCTTGCCGGAGAACGCGCCGCCGCCGTGGCGCGCCCAGCCGCCGTAGGTGTCGACGATGATCTTGCGCCCGGTCAGGCCGCAGTCGCCCACCGGCCCGCCGATCACGAACTTGCCGGTCGGGTTGATGTGGAACTTGGTGCCCTTGTGCAGCCACTTGGCCGGCAGCACCGGCTTGAGGATTTCCTCGCGCACGGCCTCGACCAGGTGCTTCTGCTTGATGTCCGGATCGTGCTGGGTGGACAGCACCACTGCGTCGATCGCGGTCGCCACGCCGTCTTCGTAGCGCAGGGTGACCTGGCTCTTGGCGTCCGGGCGCAGCCACGCCAGCGGCGAGTTCTTCTTCTTGCGCACCTTGGCCTGTTGTTCGACCAGGCGGTGCGACAGGTGGATGGCGGCCGGCATGAAGCTGTCGGTCTCGCGGGTGGCGTAGCCGAACATCAGGCCCTGGTCGCCAGCGCCCTGTTCTTCCGGCTTCTTGCGGTCCACGCCCTGGTTGATGTCCGGCGACTGCTTGCCGATCAGGTTGAGCACGCCGCAGGTCTCGCCGTCGAAGCCGACGTCGGAGCTGTTGTAGCCGATGTCCAGGATCACCTTGCGGGTCAGCGCTTCCAGATCGATCCAGGCGCTGGTGGTGATTTCGCCGGCGACGATCGCCACGCCGGTCTTGACCAGCGTTTCGCAGGCCACGCGCGCGCGCTTGTCCTGGGTCAGGATCGCGTCGAGCACCGCATCGGAGATCTGATCGGCGATCTTGTCCGGGTGGCCTTCGGAGACCGACTCGGAGGTGAAGAGATAGCTGGACATCGCGGCTATATCCTTGTATTCGGATGAAAAGATGGAGGCGAATGATACACGGGCGCCGGGCGGCGTGCATGCTGCCCGGGGCGGACGTTGCCCAAGGTTAACCGGTTGGCGCGCCATGGTGCGCCCGTCACCTTGCCGTAGTCAGATTGCAAGATCGGTGTCGCCGCCGCGGCCGAAGCTGTGCGCAGTCAGCAAGGGGGCTTGCCGTGCTCGCACTCGAACGCCGTCTTCAGGACCGCTACCCGCACTGGTTTGCCGGACGCCGCTCGCGGCTGGTCCGGCCATTGCTGCGCGGCCTGCAGAAATGGTCGGGACTGGACGCGCTGGACGCGTTCCTGGAGGCCAACCGCGACCTGCGCGGCTTCGCCCTGGTCCAGGCCGGTCTGGATTTCCTGCAGGCCCGCTACGTGGTCGCACCGACCGCCGCCGAGTGCATCCCGGCGCGCGGGCGCCTGCTGATCGTCGCCAACCATCCTTCCGGGGCGCTGGATGCGCTGGCGCTGCTGGACTGCGTGGGCCAGGTGCGGCGCGACGTGAAGATCGTCGCCAACGATTTCCTGTGGGCGCTGGAAGGCCTGCGCGACCTGCTGCTGCCGGTGCGCATCCTCGGCGGCGCACCGTCGCCGGCCAGCGTGCGGGCGATCGAGCAGGCGCTGGCGCAGGAGCAATGCGTGATCGTGTTCCCGGCCGGCGAGGTCTCGCGGCTGGGCTGGGGCGGCGTCGCCGACGGGCGCTGGCGCCGCGGCTTCCTGCGCTTCGCCCTGCGCACCGCCGCGCCGGTGCTGCCGGTGCGTATCCACGCGCGCAACTCGGCGCTGTTCTATGGCGCCTCGGCGCTGTTCAAGCCGGCCGGGACCGCGCTGCTGGCGCGGGAGATGTTCGCCCGCCGCGAGCGCCGCATCGCGCTCAGCCTGGGCCGCGCCCGCGCGCTGCCGCAGGACCTGCCCGAAGCCGAACTGATGCGGCGCCTGCGCAGCGAGCTGTATGCGCTCGGCCGCAGCGGCGGGCAGACCGCGCCGAACGAAGAAGCGTTGGTCGCCGCCGAGGATCCGGCGCAACTGGCCGTTGAAGTGGCCGGCCTGCGCAGCCTCGGTCATACCCTGGACGGCAAGCAGATCCGCGTCGGCCGGCTGCGCGCCGGCTCGGCGCTACTGCGCGAGATCGGCCGCCTGCGCGAGCTGACCTTCCGCGCGGTGGGCGAGGGCACCGGCCGGCGCCTGGACCTGGACGACTACGACACCTGGTACGAGCACATCGTGCTGTGGGACGGCGCCGCCACCCGCGTGGTCGGCGCGTATCGGGTCGCCCGCGGCGCGCCGGTGCTGGCCGAACGCGGCCTGGCCGGCTTCTACACCGCCGAACTGTTCCGCTACGGCGAGGGCATGCTGCCGCGTATCGCCGCGGGCATGGAACTGGGTCGCAGCTTCGTGGTGCCGGACTACTGGGGCAGCCGCAGCATCGACTACCTGTGGCAGGGCATCGGCGCCTATCTGCAGGACCATCCGCAGGTGCGCTACCTGTTCGGTGCGGTGTCGATCAGTGCCGCGTTGCCGTACGCGGCGCGCGAGCAGATCGTGGCCTACTACGCGCGCTACTACGGCGACGCCAGCGGCGAAGCCGCCTCGGCGCGGCCGTTCCCGTATCCGGAAGCGCCGCCGGCGTTCGACGAACTGGACGCCGACACCGCCTTCAAGGTGCTCAAGGGCAACCTCGACGCGCTGGGCGCGGCGGTGCCGATGCTCTACAAGCAGTACACCGATCTGTGCGAACCCGGCGGTGCGCGCTTCCTCGCCTTCGGCGTGGACCCCGCATTCAACGACGCTGTCGACGGCCTGATCGAGCTGGATCTGCAGCGCATCCGCAGCAAGAAGCGCGCGCGCTACCTCGAACGTCCCCGCAACGAAGCAGAGGTGGTGGCATGAGTCCGCTCAACAGCCTGGCACCGCGCCGCGCGGTGTTCGTCTCCGATGTGCATCTGGGCGCGCCGCATTGCCATGCGCGCGAGTTGGCCGACTTCCTCGGCGGCCTGCATTGCGACCAGCTGTACCTGGTCGGCGACATCGTCGATTTCTGGTGGATGGCGCAGCGCCGCGCGGTGTGGAGCGCGGCGCACCAGCGCGTGGTCGATGCGCTGCACGCGCTGGCCCGCGGCGGCACCGAACTGATCTACGTCCCCGGCAACCACGACCGGCCGATCCGCCGTTTCTGCGGGCTGGCGCTGCCGGCGATGCAGGTGCGCCGGCGCGCGGTGCACGCCACCGCCGACGGGCGCCGCCTGCTGGTGGTGCACGGCGACGACTACGACAGCGTGACCCAGTTCGGCGGCCTGCAGGAGAAGTTCGGCGACTGGCTCTACTACCGCATCCTCACCGGCAATCAGCTGACCAACCGCGTGCGCCGCCGCCTGGGCATGCGCTACTGGTCGCTGGCCGACTACCTGAAGCGGCAGAGCAGCGCCGCCGAGCGCTACATCGAGCGCTTCGTCACTGCCGGCCTGGACGACGCGCGCCGCCGCGGCCTGGACGGGGTGATCTGCGGCCACGTGCACCGCGCCGGCCTGTTCGAACGCGACGGCCTGGTCTACGCCAACGACGGCGACTGGGTGGAAAACCTTACCGCGCTCGCCGAAGAGGCCGACGGCACGCTGCGCCTGCTCTCGCACCGCGGCGACGTGCTGCGCGAACTGCCGCCGCGCCTGCGGCTGGTGCAGGAGAATGTCTGGCCGCGCGCGGCCTGAATCAGCCGATCGTGCCAGGCGGCGCTGCACAGCCTGGCGCGTGACTGGCAGGTCGTGCGTTCGACTGCTGCCGCGCCTGCGCGCGCCGCAGGTGTCCTTGTCGCGAATCGCCCTGGGCGTGGCACCGCCGTCCCTGCAGTGGACGGAAGCGTAGAACCCGGTGTGACCGCTATTCCACGATGACCCGTGTGTGGTGTGCATCACCACCGCGTGCGCTTGCCCGGCTTCCGTGGCATCGGGTCTACTGCGATGCGTCGGCGCGACATGCCCGGGCAGGAATCCACGTTCGCGCCCGGGCCTCACGCTGATCCATGTCGCTGCGGCGCGCGTGCGCCGCATCCCGATCAGTTCTGGAGTTGTGGAGACCGTGAAACCAGGGAAGGCGTTGTGCGGCCGGTCGCGCAGATCCAAGGGGACATGGTTCGGCTTGGGCTGGTCCGCCGTTTCTGGCGATTCCGTCCAGGCGAACGTCACCGCGCCTGGCACGCGGCCGCGGACATGCCTGCGATGGGCGTGCCTGGGCGTCCTGCTTGCGGCGAGCGCGACCGCGATTGCGCAGAACACGATCTATGGCTGCGCGGAGCCCGCGGCGCCGCGTCCGCTTCCCGATCCGCTGCTGTGCGTGCAGCAGGCGGGCGTGTCGACGCCGCACTCGGCGGGCGATGCGCGGGTCGAGGCATTGTTCGCACGTGCCAAGCAGCAACTCGATGGCGGCCGCTTCGACGCCGCCGAACAGGCGCTGGATTGCGCGCAGGCCAACCTCGGCGATGCCGGCGGCGCGCGCTTGCGCTACGAGCTCACCCGCCGCCGCGGCATTCTCGATTTTCGCCGCGAACGCCTGCCGCAGGCGCTGGCGCGCTTCGAGTGCGCGGCCACGCTGTCCCGTTCGCTGCACGATCGCATGGGCGAGGCGCGCGATCTGAACAACGTCGGTGCGGCGCTGCGCCGGCTCGGGGATTTTCGCGGCGCCCTGCGCAACCTGACGCTGAGCCTGGACATCCAGCGCGCGCGCGGCGCGGTCTCTGCGTCCGTGCTGACCAATATCGCCGACGTGTATCGCGAACTGCGCGAGTCCGACACCGCGATGCGTTACTACCGCGATGCGCTTGCCGCCAACCGCGCGCAGGGCGACGCCATCGAGGCCGCGCACGTGCAGGAAACCATGGCCGAGCTGGCGCTCGACAGCGGCGACACGCCGCAGGCGCTGGCCTGGCTGCAGGAGGCGCTTGCCGTGTACCGGGCGCAGGGCCGCCGCGTGTACGAACTGCGTGTGCACGATGGCCTGATCCGCGCGGCATTGGCGCTCGGCGACGTCGCGCAGGCGCAGCGCTGGAGTTCCAGTGCGCTGGCACTCGCCGAGGCATGGGCGCTGCCGCTGCCGTCCGCGTTGCAGTTGCAGCTGGCGCGGACCGCCCGCCTCGAAGGCAACGCGGCCGCCGCCGCGGCCCGCCTGCGCGCGGCGCTGGCGGCGGCCGCTAGCGGCGATCCGGTGCGGGTGCCGTTGCTGGAGGAGTTGGCGCGGCTGCAGGAAAGCAGTGGCGATACGGCGGCGGCCATCGCCACCCTGCGGCGCGCGAACGCGGAGGCCGCGGCGCTGGTCCGTGCGCAGCACGATCGCCAACTGGACTGGCTGCGGATCCGCTTCGACACCGCCGAAAAGCAGCGCACCATCGACGCCCTGCAAAGCGAGAACCGCCTGCGCCAGGTCCAGCTGCGCCAACGCACGTTGCTGCTGTGGCTGGCATTGGTGTCCGGCGTCGCCGCCGCGCTCGGCCTGTGGCTGTGGCTGCAGCGTCGCCGCCAGCGCGAGCGCTTGCTGCAAGCCGCACGGCAGGTCCGCCACGAGGAGCAACTGGCCCGCTATCGGCGAGAGGCGGATGCGCTGGCCGAGGATCGCAGCCTGCTGCAGACCCTGCTCGACAGCCGCGAGGACGCGCTGTGCCTGCTCGATGCCGAAGGCCAGGTCCTGGCCACCAATCGTGCCGGCCGCCTGCTGCTCGGCGGTGCGGACGACGCCGAACCGGTCGGGCAGACGGTGTTCGCCTGCGTTGCCGAAGGCGATCGCCCGGCGTTGCAGGCGGCGCTGGAGCGGATGGAGGACAGCGCCGCGCAACGCCTGGAGATCGTCGCACGGCATGGCACGCCGCTCGCCGTGACCTTCACGCCCTGGCGCGGTGGCGATGGGCTGGTCGTCCTCGGCCTGCAGGAACGCGACCGTGGCGCGGTGGCGGACACCGCGCAGGCCGAGCACACGCCAGCGGAGGCCGCCGCGCCTGCGTTGCGCGATGCCTTCCGGCGCGCGCTGGTCGACCTGATGCTGGCGGTCATCGACACCTGGGAGCGCGCCACCGCGACCGGTCGCCTGGAGTTGGCCGAGCGCAGCCGCATCTGGCGCGTGAACATCGACGACGGCCGCCTGCGTGCGCGGGCGATGGAGCGCTACCTGGCGGTCTCCAAATTGCCTAGCAACCCGCGCTGGCGGGACGTGCTGCGCTCGGCCTATTTCGTGCTCGCGCACTGCGGAGAGCTGTCGGCGGAGGCGCGCGCCGCCCTGCAGTCGAGGATCGACACGGTGCTGGCCTACACCCGCCGGGACGCGCTCGGCTGAGCAAGCCCGGCACTTCTCCTGCCGGCGATCGTCGGCTGCGCTAACCGGCGAGCGCGCCTGCATGGTGCGTCAGCGCCCGCGCTTGGCCGGGCAGACCACGCAGGCGCCCTTCAAGCCTTGCTCCATGCGGTAGGCGCTGTGGTGGTCGTGTGCCAGGAAGGTCGTCGGGCCGAGCACGATGGGCTTGGCCGAGCGCGACGGCGCCACCACCTCGCAATAGGCGGCGATGGTGTTCAGCGTATTGGTGTACGGCTCGTGGCTATCGACCACGCCGCACTTGTCCATCGTCTGCCGCAACTGCTCGCCGTCGAAATCGAATTTCACCACCACCTCCGGTTCCTGGCTCTCCTCCAGGCACCAGTCCGGCGGCAGGGTGTCGTGGGCGTGGGCGGCCAGGGGTATGGCAAGCAGCACCGCGACGAGGGCGGCATGGAAGAGGGAACGGTGGGTGGGCATCGGAACCTCGCAATGCGCAGAAGAAGAGTCCGCAGCCTACGAGCGGGGCTGCGGCCGATGCCAGCGCATCCGCGGGTATAGACCGGGAATAAATCCTCCTAAGGTATTGATTCTCCGATGGTGGCAACGCGCCGCGCTGCCGGCTCGCGCGTCCGCGGCCCGCCGTGCTTGCGCCGTGGCCCCGGCAATTCGACCCGATTCGCTCCCGTGGCGACCCGGGTTTGCCCTCGTGCCGCGGCGGCGGCCTGCCTAGCCTGAAATCGCCGGATCGCACCGAGTGCCGATGCGGCGGTGGCCATATCCCCCGGGGGCGATGCACGCAACCCCAGCCATCTCCAATCCCTTCCATATAGCGAGAGAACGCTCATCATGAAGAAGAAGCTCCTTGTCGCAACCGCCTTGCTGGCGGGCAGTGTGGTCGGCGCCCCTGCGCTGGCGGCGGAAAACCCGGTGGACCAGGCCGGCATCCAGCACAACATGTACCTGGGCTGCCTGATGGACGCCAATGCCTCGCCCGACGAAGCCCTCACCGTCGTGGTCAAGACGTGCGGTTACAACCCCGGCATGCCGCTGGAGCGGTTCATCGCCACGCAACAGCCCATCATCGATGCGGTCGATCCGACCCGGCCGATGACCGACAACCTGGCCGGGTTGCGCCAGCAGCTCAGTGCCTACGAATTCTCGTTCATCGTGCGGATGGACCAGATCATCGAGAACGCCGAGGACATGGATGCGGCGGCGGTGCAGTTCGAGGAACTCGAGAAGGAAGCCATGGCACGGCTCGATCCTGCCTCCAGGAACGGCGCGCTGGTGCTGGGCGGGCTGAGCGTGGCCAAGCATTCCAACCGCTACTGGGCCAAGGTCGCGGCAGAGCATGGCGAGACCACGGCTGGCGACGCCACCGCGAAGAAGAAGGGGCGCTTCTGGCGATGGCTGGCCGTCGTGGGTTCGGACGTGGTGGGTTTCCTGCTCACCGAAAACCCGGTCACCGCGGCCACCACCTCCAGCACCGTCTACGACATCGTGTTCTGACCGGGCTGCAGCCCGCTCCGCTTGAAGACCGCCGCATCGTGCCGTGCGCCGATGCGGCGGTGACCGCCTGCCCATGACCCATGTGGGTCCGGGCCCACTCATCCCCGTTCAATGAAGAGAATGCACATGAAGAAGCACTTTCTCGCAACCGCCGCCCTGCTGGTCGGCAGCGCCGTCGGTCTCCCCGCGCTGGCCGCGGAGAATCCCATGGACCACGCCGGCGCCCAGCACAACATGTACCTCGGTTGCCTGATGGACCTCAATCCCTCGCACGACCAGGCCCTGACGCTGCTGGTCAAGAAGTGCGGCTACGCCCCGGGCATGCCGCTGGAGCAGTTCATCGCCACACAGCAGCCGATCATCGATGGGATCGACCCGACGCGGTCGGTGACCGAAAACCTGACGGGATTTCGCCAGCGGTTCAGTGCCGAGGAATTCGCATTCGTCGTGCGGATCGACCAGATCGTCGAGAACGCCGACGACCTGGAGGCCGCCGCGGCGCAATTCGAGGAGCTGGAGCGGGACGCCCTGGCGAAGCTCGATCCCACCTCCAGGAATGGCGCGTTGATCCTGGGTGGATTGAGCGTGGCCAGGCACTCCACACGCTACTGGTCCAGGCAGGCGGCCGAAAGCGGTCAGTTCGCGGCAGAGGGCGGCACCTCGAAGAGGAAGGGACGATTCTGGAAGTGGCTGGGCGTCATCGCAGCCGACGTGATCAGCTATTTCCAATCGGAGAATCCCGGCACGGCGGCCACGTCCTCCGACGATGCGTACACCCTGTTCTTCGAGGGATTCGGATTCTGATCCAGGCGCTGCCTGGGTAGGGAAGGGCATCCTGATGGGGTGCCTTTCCGCAGAGGGAGCGACGTCAGCTCATCCGCTTTGCTGCGACTCGGTGTGGACATGCCGTTGTCGTCGCAGGAGCGGCTTCAGCCGCGACAGGCGTTAGCTGTGGCGTCTCGCCACAGCTAACGCCTGCAAATGGCCTTCCCTCGTCATCGGAGATGCCCTTGCAGTCGCAGCGGCGCTTTCGCTTGAAGCGCTTGGCAGGATCGGCATCGGGCCGAACTGCTGCCCGTGCCGCGTGTTGTACATCTGCGACAGCAGCAAACGAGCGACCGCCGCGCCACTGCCATGGCCACGCACCCATTCCTGCATCGCTGCTAGCATCGGCCGATGGATTCCCTCACCCAGATCGTGCTCGGCGGCGCCATTGCCGCCGCCATCGCCCCGGCCGCACATCGGCGCGCGGCACTGCTTGCCGGCGCCGCGCTCGGCACCCTGCCGGATCTCGATGCGCTGATCCTGCTGCCGCTGACCCGCGATCCGGTGACGCTGATGACGGTGCATCGCAGCGTCAGCCATTCGCTGTTCGTGCTGCCGTTGCTCGGCTGGCTGATCTGGTGGCTGTTCCGGCGCTTCGGCCATGGACGCGTGGCCGAAGCGCCGCACCGCTGGTTCTGGGCGATACAGCTGGCGCTGATCACCCACCCGCTGCTGGATGCGTTCACCGTCTACGGCACGCAGCTGTGGTGGCCGCTGCGGCCATCGCCGACGATGTGGTCGAGCGTGTTCATCATCGATCCCGCCTACACGCTGTGGCTGCTGCTGGCCTGCGCCATCGCCTGGTTCGCCCGCGCGCGTCGCGTGGCGCAGCAGGCGTTGCTGGTCGGACTGCTGTTGAGCAGTGTCTACCTGGGCTGGTCGCTGCTGGCCAAGCAGCTGGTCGACCGCGAGGCCGACCGCGCGCTGGCGGCGATGGGCCTGGCGCAGGCGCCGCGCTTCTCGGTGCCGATGCCGTTCAACACGCTGCTGTGGCGGGTGGTGGCGATGACCCCGAGCGGCTACGTGATCGGCGAGCGCTCGCTGGTCGCCGATCGCGGGCCGATGCGCTTCCAGGGCTATCCCTCCAACACCCAGGCGCTGGCGCAGGTGCGCGACCTGCCGGCGGTGCAGCGCCTGACGTGGTTCAACCGCGGCTTCATGCGCGCGCAGGTCAAGGACGGCGAACTGGTGCTCAGCGACCTGCGCATGGGCCTGGAACCGGACTACAACTTCAACTTCGCGGTGGCGCGACAGCAGGGCGACGGCTGGGCGGCGATACCGCCGCGGCAGCTGCAGGCGGCGTACCGGGCGCCCGTGGCACGTGGGCAGATTGGTGCAGCGCTGGCGCGGATGTGGCAACGGATCTGGACCGAGCCGGCATCGCCCGCGCCGGTGAGCGCGCAGGTGCCTACCGCGGCGCCGTAAACGCCGCTCAATACACCGTCGCGTGCGCCTGCACGAACGAATAGAAGAACACCGCATCCGGGTCGCTCTGCACCTGGGCCATTTCCCGGCGCATGCCGGCCACGGTCTCCTCATCCACCGCGCCGGCCTGCAGCAGCCGTTCGGCCGCCGACAGCAACAGTTCCTCCCAGAACCCGATCATGGTCTTGCGCCGCGCCGGCTCGCGGTTGTCCAGGTGCAGCGTCTTGATCTCGGTGCTGACGTCGCGATAGCCGCCGGCCAGCAACAGGTTGCCGAGCTTGGCACCGACGAACGGGTCGCCGCCGTGGTCGTACTGGAAGTCGTTGAACGCCATCCAGTAGCGCCACACGTTCGGCGAGTACGGATGCAGCAGGAACGAGGCGTTCATCACCTCGGTCACGTACACCGGCGACCCCGGTGCCAGCACCCGCCGCACTTCGCTGAGCACCCGCGCCGGCGACGGCACGTGCTCCAGCACCCAGCACAGGAACGCCGCATCGAAGCTGCGCGGCTGGAACGGCAGGTCGCCGGCGTCGGCCTGCTGCAGCGTGTAGCGGTCCTGGCACCAGGGCATGCGCTGCAGGTTGTCGCGCGCGGCCTGCAGTTGCGCCTCGCTCAGGTCGATGCCGGTGACGTGCAGCTCCGGGAAGCGCCGCAGCAAGACTTCGGTCTGGGCGCCGACGCCGCTGCCCACTTCCAGCAGGCGCCGCGCGCCGGTGTAGTCGATCTGGTTGAACAGGGTGGCTTCGAGCAGCCGCGCCTGTTTCAACAGGCGTGCCTGTTCGGTGTCGGAATAGCCGTGCAGATAGGTCGGGGTTTCGGGAGACGTGCCCATGGCGATGCTCCAGGGAGAAGAAGACGTCAGGCGGCGGCGGACAAGGCCGGCGGCACCCCGGCGATCAGCGCATCGAAGTACTCGGCGGTCAGCGCCAGTTGCGCTTGTGCGCTCTCGGCGCGGTTGACCACGGCGCGGAACGCGGCGTTCTCGGGTTGATCCTTGGCATACCAGCCCAGGTGCTTGCGCGCGATGCGCACGCCCTGCACCTCGCCGTAGAACGCGTGCAGTGCCTGCAGGTGGCCGAGCAGGGTGTCGCGGACGAACGCCAGCGACGGCGCCGGCCGCAGTTCGCCGGTGGCCAGGTAGTGCGCGATCTCGCCGAAGATCCACGGCCGGCCCTGCGCCGCGCGCCCGACCATCACCGCATCGGCGCCGGTCGCGGCCAGCACCTGCGCCGCCTTCTGCGGCGAATCGATGTCGCCGTTGGCGATCACCGGAATGCGCAGCATTGCCTTGATCTGGGCGATGGTCGCGTACTCGGCCTGGCCGCTGTAATGCTGGTCGCGGGTGCGCCCGTGCACCGCCAGCGCGGCGATGCCGCAGTCCTCGGCGATGCGCGCGATGACCGGGCCGTTGCGGTGGTCGCAGTCCCAGCCGGTGCGGATCTTCAGCGTCACCGGCACCGGCGAGGCCTTCACCACCGCGCCGAGGATGCGCGCCACCAGCGCTTCGTCGCGCATCAGCGCCGAGCCGGCCCAGGCGTTGCACACCTTCTTCGCCGGGCAACCCATGTTGATGTCGATCAGTTGCGCGCCGTGGTCGGCGTTGTAGCGCGCGGCCTCGGCCAGTTGCTGCGGTTCGGTGCCGGCGATCTGCACGCTCACCGGGTCCGGCTCGCCTGCGTGGTCCATGCGCTGCAGCGACTTGCGGGTCTGCCAGAAGCGCGGATCGGAGATGGTCATTTCCGACACGGCCAGGCCCGCGCCCAGCCGCTTGCACAGCAGCCGGAACGGCTTGTCGGTGACCCCGGCCATCGGTGCCAGGATCACCTTCGGTTCGATCGTGTAGGGGCCGATACGCATGCGCGTAGTGTAGCGGGGCGCATGCGCTGGCGGGCCGGGCGGCCCGCGCGGCCGTCAGCGGATCAGCTGGTACAGCTCGAAGCCGTTGTCCTTGCCGTCCAGGATCAGCAGCAGTTCGTCCGGGCCCAGCGCGACCAGGCGGCCGACGCTGTTGCCGTGCGTGCCGTCGGCGGCATGGCCGGGCGCGTAGGCCGCTTCAGGCTCGTCGTTGACCGTGCTGGCGCCGAGGAAGGCCAGCTCATGGCTGCCGGCGGACAGCGGATACAGCGTGCCGCTGCGGCGCTGCGAGCCGCTGGTCTTGCTCAGGTGGTAGCCGCAGGGATCGCGGCGGATCTCGGCCTTGAAGTAGGGATAGGCGTAGGCGAAGTGCGGGTCGACCTGGATCGAGCGCACCTTCCAGCGGCCTTCCAATGTGCCCGGCTGCTGCGGCGTCTGCGCGCGCTGCAGCAGGGTCCGCGCCAGCGCCGCGCCCTTTTCCTGCTCGGCATCGTCGTAATGCGCCGCGATCACCTGCTGCAGGCGTTCGGCGGAGACGGTCACCGCGGCGCGGTCGGCGTCGGCGGCCAGGCTGTTCCAGTCGCAGCGCGGTGCCGCGGCGGCGGACAGCGGGAGCAGCAGCGCACACAGTGCGGTGAACCGGCTGACGGAAAGGCGGGGCATCGGCAACTCCTTGTCGGATGCGTGGCCGGCGCAGCGCCGGCGCTGGTTTGTGATGGCAGGCAACGGCGACGGCCGGCACCGTCGCGCCGATCGCTCAGCCGGCCTCGGGCGTCAGCCGCGGCATCGATGCCGCCGCGCCTTCGGCCTCGGTGGATCGCGCCGCGTAGTGGTTGGCGAAGCGCACGTGGGTGGCGAACGCGGCGTTCGGCGACTGCGCCAGCGACGCCACCAGGGCGCCGTTGAAGGCATCGCCGGCACCGGTGGTGTCCACGGTATGCGCGGTTTCGGCGCCGATCCGGTAGTAGGGCTGGGTGTCGCCGAGCAGGCGCTCCTCGGGGTGCGAGATGAACGCACCGACCGCGCCCAGCGTCACCACCACGGTGCCGCCCGGCAGCAGCTTGCGGCACAGCGCGTGCAAGCTGCCGCCATCGGTGGCGGCGACGTCGTCGGCGTCCACGCGCACGCCGACATGGCGGGCGAGCAGGGCGGCGAACTCGGTTTCGTTGGGGGTCAGCACGTCGGCCAGCTTGAGCAGGCCGATGCTGGTCTGCGCGTTGGCCGGGGCGGCGTTGAGCACCGTGGTCAGGCCGGCCTCGCGGGCCAGCGCCAGGGTGCCCTCGATGGTCTCGATCGGCGATTCCAGCTGCGCCAGCAGCACCCGCGCCGAGCCCAGCAGCGGACGCTGCGCCTGCACGAAGTCCAGGCTCAGCGCGGCGTTGGCGCCGGCGCCGATGACGATGGTGTTGCGGCCGTGGCCGTCGACGTAGATGCCGCCGGTGCCGGTCGGCTCGCTGCTGGCCTCGGCGACCAGGGCGATACCGTCCTGCGCGGCCAGGCCGCGCGCCATCGCGCCGCCGGCGTCGTCGCCGAGCGCGCAGACGAAGCTGGTACGCGCGCCGGCGCGCGCCGCCGCCACCGCCTGGTTGAAGCCCTTGCCGCCGGGGCCGGTGCTGTAGCGGCCGGCGATGGTCGCCCCCGGTGCGGGCAGATTCTCGCAACGCCACACATGGTCGACATTGAACGAACCGACGACGATGACCGAACTCATAGGCATGTACTGCTTCTCGACTGGAACTGAAAAAAAGAAAGACGGGTGCGGCGGATGCCGCGGCCGGATCAGGCGAAGTGCGACAGCACCCCGGCGATGGTCGCGGTCATGAAGGTGGCGATCGAGCCGCCCAGCACCGCACGCAGGCCGAAGCGGGCCAGGTCATGGCGGCGTTCGGGGGCCAGGCCGCCGATGCCGCCGATCTGGATCGCGATCGAACTGAAGTTGGCGAAGCCGCACAGCGCGTAGGTGGCGACCAGCCGGCCTTCCGCGCTCAGGCTCACGCCCGGCACCTGGCCCTGGACGATACGCGACAGCTCGGTATACGCGACGAACTCGTTGATGACCACCTTCTGGCCGATCAGCGAACCGACCGTGGTTGCATCCGGCCACGGCGTGCCGATCACCCAGGCCACCGGCGCCAGCACGTAGCCGAAGATGGTGGACAGGTTGGTCGGGCGGCCGATCACGCTGGCCAGGCCGGTGACGTCGCCGATCCAGGTCAGCGGCGCATTGACCAGCGCGATCAGGGCGATGAACGCCAGCAGCATCGCGCCGATGTTCAGTGCCAGGCGCAGGCCGTCGCCGGCGCCGGCGGCAGCGGCGTCGATCACGTTGCTGGTGGTCTTCTCCACTTCCATCTTGACCGTGCCGCGGGTCAGCGGCGTGCCGGTTTCCGGAATCAGCAGCTTGGCCACCACCAGCGTCGCCGGCGCGGCCATGATGCTGGCCGCCAGCAGATGCTTGGCGTAGAACGCCTGCTGCGCGGGATCGCCGCCGCCGAGCATGCCCACGTAGGCCGCCAGCACGCCGCCGGCGATGTGCGCCATGCCGCCGATCATCATCGTCAGCAGTTCGGACTCGGTCATGCGCGGGATGTACGGGCGTACCGTCAGCGGCGCTTCGGTCTGGCCGATGAACACGCTGGCGCAGACGCTGGTGGTCTCGGCGCCGGACACGCGCATCACCTTGGTGATCGCCCAGGCCATCACCCGCACCACCGCCTGCATCACCCCCAGGTGGTACAGCACGCCCATCAGCGCGGAGAAGAAGATGATGGTCGGCAGCACCTGGAAGGCGAAGATGAAGCCGTAGGTCTTGGTGTCGAGCAGGCTGCCGAAGATGAAGCTGGAGCCTTCGTTGACGAAGCTCAGCACCTTCACGAACACCTGGCCGAGCCAGTCGAACACCTCACGGCCGCCCGGGACCAGCAGCACCAGCGAGGCGAACCCGATCTGCAGGACCAGGCCGGTCGCGACCAGCTTCCAGTCCACCGCGCGGCGGTTGTTGGAGAACAGCCAGGTGATCCCGATCAACACCGCCAAACCGAACAGGCCGAAGCCGATCCTTCCCAATCCCTCGACCATCTGCGTCCCCGGTCCCCGACCAAAGACGGGAAGCCTAGTGCAGGGGGTGACGGCCGGCAAGGCGAGGCGTGTTCAGTCGGGGGATTCGGGATTGGGGATTGGGGATTCGCAAGAGCGGGGCGCCTGGCTGCCGCCGGCGTGGCGGCGCCGACGGGGCCTTGCGGCAGCGCCGCTACACTGTGCGGCCGCCCCCGGCCGTGCCGCGGGTTCGCTCAGCAGGAGGAGTTGCCATGCAATACCGTCGCCTCGGTGCCACCGGGCTGCAACTGTCGGCGCTGTCGTTCGGCGCCTGGATCAACTTCGGCGGGCAGACCGGCCGCGACGAAGCGCGCAATCTGATCGCCGCCGCCTGGGACCACGGCATCAACTTCTTCGACAACGCCGAGGTCTATGCGCACGGCCGCGCCGAGCAGGTGATGGGCGACGTGATCGCCGACCTGCGGCTGCCGCGCGACGGCTTCTGCGTGTCCAGCAAGGTCTACTTCGGCGCCGTGGAATCGCCGCGCCCGACCCAGCGCGGGCTGTCGCGCAAGCACGTCACCGACGCCTGCCATGCCGCGCTCAAGCGCTTGCGGGTGGACTATCTGGATCTGTACTACTGCCACCGCCCCGATCCGGACACGCCGGTGGAGGAAACCGTGCGCGCGATGGACGCGCTGATCCGCCAGGGCAAGGTGCTGTACTGGGGCACCTCCGAGTGGCCGGCCGAGCGCATCCGCGAGGCGGCGCAGGTGGCGCGCGCGCTGGGCCTGCACGGGCCGTCGATGGAACAGCCGCAATACAACCTGCTGCACCGCGCGCGCGTGGAGCAGGAGTACGCGCCGCTGTACGCCGAACTCGGCCTGGGCACCACCATCTGGTCGCCGCTGGCCTCGGGCCTGCTGACCGGCAAGTACAACGACGGCATCGATCCGGCCTCGCGGCTGGGCCAGGAGCGCAACGCCTGGCTGCAGCAGGAAGTGATCGGGCCGCCGGCGCAGCGCCGCATCGAGCGCGCGCGCGCCTTCACCGCGCTGGCCGCGGCCGAGGGCGTGGCGCCGGCGTCGCTGGCGATCGCCTGGTGCCTGCGCAACCCGCACGTGTCCACGGTGATCCTCGGCGCCAGCCGGGTGTCGCAGCTGCTGGAGAACCTGGCCGCGCTGGACTTGGCCGCGCGCGACGACGCGGCGTGGTGGGAACGGGTCGACGCCGCGGTGCGCTGACGACGGCATGCGCTTGCGCCGCCGCAGTGCAGCGGTGGCGCGGCGGCGAAGGCGTTGATGTGTGGCGATCTTTGGAATCTTTCGTGGTCGGGGTTTCGATCGGGATTGCGAATCGAATCGGGCGAGAATGGGTCTTGATTAAGCATTGAGAATCATTATCATCTCGATGCACCCCGTGGATGGAGTTCGACCATGACCGCTCAACCCGTGCTGTTGCGTCACCCCGAGACCCTGAGCCTGCGCGAGCGCACCGTGCCGCGCGCAGTGCCGGCCGAAGAAACCATCAGCAGCCAGGCGCTGCTCAAGGGCCGCCGCGAAGTGCTGATCCAGCACGGCGACCGCGTCTATCGTCTGCGCCACACCAGCAACGACAAGCTGATCCTGACCAAGTGATGCCCTCCGGCCGCCGCGCGCGGCCGGTCTCCCCGTCCGATCTGCCGCCACCTGGCCCACGCCCTTGCGCGCCGGCCGCGGCCGCCTCGCAGTCGCGATCCTTCTCTCCCCCTCGGCCAGGCGCGGACCCCGCGCCGTGCCGGTCGAGGGTCTTCCGCGACCACCGATGCTCTCCATGTTCCGTACCGCCCCGCTCACCTGCGCGCTGTGGCTGGCCCTGGCCGCCGGCGCGCATGCCGCTCCCGTTTCTTCCTCCAACGCCGACGCCGACGCCGACGCTAGCGCCGCGTCCGCCGTCCGCGATTTCGACCGCCTGCAGGTCACCGCCACGCGCACCCAGCGCGCCATCGTCGACGTACCCGGCAGCGTCGACGTGATCGACCGCGAACAGATGGACCGCGCACTGGTCCACGACCTGAAGGATCTGCTGCGCTATACGCCCGGCGTGTCCGCCACCGGCAACAGCGGCCGCTTCAGCGGCATCTCCGGCATCCGCATCCGTGGCCTGGACGGCAACCGCGTGCTGATCCAGACCGACGGCATCCCGGTCTCGGACACCTTCAGCTTCGGCAGCTACCTCAACGCCAACCGCAACTTCGTCGACATGGACACGCTCAAGCGCGTGGAGATCGTGCGCGGTCCGGCCAGCGCGCTGTACGGTTCGGATGCGCTGGGCGGGGTGGTCGCCTACGTCACCAAGGATCCGGCCGATTATCTGGCGCCGGGCAAGGACAGCTACGTCGGCCTGAAGTTCGGCTACGAGAGCGAGTGGAAGGGGCTGTTCGCTGGCGCGCTGGTCGCCTTCGGCGGCGACCGCTGGAGCGGCATGGCCGCGGTCAGCCATCGCCAGGGCCAGGAAAGCGAAACCCAGGGCGACAACCGCAGCATCGGCGCCGCCCGCACCGCGCCCAATCCGCTCAGCAGCGACGGCCGCAGCCTGCTCAGCAAGCTGGTCTACGCGCCCAGCGCCAATCAGCGCTTCAAGCTGACCGTGGAAGGCAACGAGGACTACTCGCGCATCGATGCGCTGAGCAACGTCACCGCCAGCATCCTGTCGCAGCGCGGCCGCGACCATCAGACCCGCGCCCGCGTGTCGCTGGCACACGAGGTGGACCAGCTCGACACGCGGCTCGCCGACGACCTGCAGTGGCAGCTGTACCGCCAGGACAGCCAGAGCCTGCAACGCACCGACGAACGCCGAAGCAACGGCACGCTGCGGCACATGGAGCACGACTTCGACCAGCGCCTGTACGGGCTGCAGGCGAATCTGCACAAGCGGGTCGATCAGGGGCGCATCGTCCACGACATCAGCTACGGCATCGACCTGTCGCACACCGATACCCACGAAAAGCGCGACGGCCACACGCTGAACCTGCGCACCGGCACGATCAGCAAGACCGTGGGCATGGAAACCTTCCCGGTCCGCGACTTCCCGATCACCGAGACGCTCAAGGCCGGCGCCTACCTGCAGGACGAGATCGCGCTGGCCGACGGCCGCTTCAGCCTGACGCCGGCGCTGCGTGCCGACTACTATCGGCTGTCGCCGCAGGTCGATGCGATCTTCGCCACCGACAACCCCGGCGTGGCGGCGAAGAAGATCAGCGACCGCAACGTCTCGCCCAAGCTCGGCGCGATCTGGCGCCTGGACGATGCCTGGTCGCTGTACGCCAACTACGCGCACGGCTTCCGCGCGCCGCCCTACAACGACGTCAATATCGGCTTCACCAATCTGCTCATCGGCTACACCGCGATCGCCAATCCCGACCTGAAGCCGGAGACCAGTCGCGGCGCGGAGTTGGGCGTGCGCTACGCCGGTCCGGCGGTCTACGCCGGCTTGAGCGCGTACCGCAACGCCTATCGCGACTTCATCGAGTCCTACCGCTTCGTCGGCTTCAACGCCGACGGCCTGATGCTGTATCAATCGCGCAACGTCGACAGGGTGACCATCCGCGGCGTGGAAGCCAAGGCCGGCATCGACGTCGGCGCACTCGATGCGCGCTGGAGCGGCTGGTCGCTGCAGGCCAGCGCGGCCTATGCGCGCGGCGACAACCGCACCGACGGCACGCCGCTCAATTCGGTGGATCCGCTGCGCGGCGTGCTCGGCCTGGGTTACGACCGCAACACCTGGGGCGCGCAACTGGTCGCCACCGCGGTGGCGAAGAAGCGCCGGCCGGAACTGCCGAGCTATTACACGCCGGCCGGTTACGCGACGCTGGACCTGCTCGCACACTGGCGCTTCACCGAAGGCGCGCGGCTCGACGTTGGCGTGTTCAACCTGGCCGACCGCCGCTACATCGACTGGAACATGCTGCCCGGCGCGACCCTGGCCCGCAGCCGCGTGCTCGACCGCTACACCGGCGCCGGGCGCAACGTCTCGGTCAGCCTGGCGCTGGACTGGTAGCCCTACATGCGCATCGCTGCGCCAGCGCGTACCGGCCCGGAGCGGATCGCCGCGCCGCTGCCGCGCCCGGCGCAACTGGCCGCACTGGGCACGGTATTGTGTCTGTACCGCGCCCACACCGGCGCCGAACTGATCGGCTGGCGCCACGCCTGCAGCGTGGCCGCGCACCTGGATGTGGACAGCGACGGCGTGCTGGAGAGCCTGCGCTTCTACGATCGCCAGCAGCAGTGCTGCTGGCGCCTGTACCTGCTGCCCGACAGCGATTTCGTCGCCTGGGACATGCTGCTGTCGGCGCTGCCCGCGGCGCAGGATGCCGCCGACGGCGGCGTCGCCGAGCGGCTGTGGCGGCGCGTCGCCGGCCGCCTGCGCGGCGATGGCTGGCATGCGCGGGCGCTGCGCCTGCACGCGGCCGATGGCGTGCTGGCGGCCAGCGTCGCCGGCGTGTCGCCGCTCGGTGCCAGCATCGCCCGCCGCATCGCGCGCCTGGAGGCGGCCGAGGGCGATGTGCTGGTCGACGACTGCTGTTGCGCCCGCGCCGGACGCCCTGCGTCGCGCCCCGATCCCGAGCGGCCGTGGCCGCTGCTGCGGTTGTGAGCGGCCGCTGGCGTTTCCTCGTTTCCCATCAACCAAGACACCTCTCTCGATGATGAAAGCTCCGCCCCTGTTCTGCGCCTTGCTGCTTGCCGGCAGCCTCCCCGTCCACGCCGAGAGCGCCGACCCGGCGCGCGACCGTGCCAGCATCCTGGCGATGCAGGGCGAGTACACGGTGGCGTTCGCCTTCGACGAGACCGTGCTGCTGCAGCCCGGCTACGCGCGCGCCGCGCCAATGCGCAGCGGTGGCGACGAAGTGGTGATCGTGGTCGAGGACAGTCCGCGCAAGGTGGTGCTGCAGCATCTGCTGGTGGAGCCCAAGAGCGGCCACGTGACCAAGCACTGGCGCCAGGACTGGATCTACGAGGCGCCGCAGCGTTTCGAGTTCAGCGCCGACCAGACCTGGCAGGTGCGCCCGCTCGACGCCGCGACCACCCGTGGCGCCTGGACGCAGTGCGTGTACGAGGTCAGCGACGCGCCGCGCTACTGCGGCACCGGGCGCTGGGACTACGCCGATGGCCATCCGACCTGGACCAGCGACCTGAGCTGGCGTCCGTTGCCGCGCCGCGAGTACACCAAACGCAGCGACTACAACGCGCTGGCGGTGGTCAACCGGCACACGCTGACCCCGGCCGGTTGGACCCACGAGCAGTTCAACACCAAGGTGCTGCGCAAGCCCGATGGCAGCCAGCAGGCCATCGCCCGCGAGTTCGGCTTCAACGACTACGTCAAGACCACGAGCGTGGACTTCACCCCGGCCCGCACCTACTGGAGCGCAACCCGGGACTACTGGGCCAGGGTGCGCGCGCGTTGGGACGGCCTGCTCGGCAAGCCGCCGGGCGTGCAGCTGAAGACCAAGGCCGATGGCATGGCGATCATCGTGCCGCTGTTCGCGCAGGCCGAGGCGGTGCAACAGGGCAAGCCGGTCAGCGATGCGCAACTCGATGCGGTGTTCGCACAATGGACGGCGCCGGCGCCGGCCGCGCGCTGAGGCCAGTGCCGGCAAAACAGCCAGGGTGGGGAAGGCGGCCGGGATGGCGTCTTCCCCTTTTTCTTGCGCGTGTCGCGTTCTTTCGAGACACCTTTCCGAGGCGCGACACGCGTTGCGGCCATTGTCGCCACGGACTGCCGTCGAGCGCCGGCGGCGACAGCATCACATGTCGCGCTCCTCCAATCCCCACTCCCGATTCCCCACTCCCGGCTCCTTCACTGCTCGCGCAGTGCCAGCGCCGGCGGCGTGCGCAGGATGCGGCGGGTGCCGGACCAGCCGGCTAGCAGGCTCAGCGCCACGCCACCGAGGCCGCCGAGCAGCAGCGCCGGCCACGGCGGCGACAGCGCGAGGTCGAAGGCCTGCCTGGCCACCACCACGCCGATGATCGCCGCCGCGCCGACCGCGAGGATCGCGGCGAGCAGGCCGAGCGCGCCGAACTCCACCAGCACCGCGCCGCGCAACTGCCCGCGCCGCGCGCCCAGGGTGCGCAGCACCGCGCTGTCGTAGCGGCGCTCGCCGGCGGTGGCCTGCAAGGCAGCCAGCAACACCAGTGCGCCGGCCAGCAGGCTGAAGCCCATCACCAGTTGCACTGCCTGGGCGACGCGGTCGATGACCTCGCGCACCCGCTGCAGGATCGCGTCGATGTCCAGCAGCGACACGTTCGGATAGGCGCGGCTGAGCCCGCTCAGTTGCGCGGCCGAGGCGCGCGGCAGGTGGAAAGCGGAAATCAGGTTGTACGGCGCGTCCTGCACCGCGCCAGCGTTGAGCAGCAGGAAGAAGTTGACCCGGAACGAATCCCAGTCGGCCTTGCGCACATTGGTGACGGTGAAACTGCGCTGCTGGTCGCCGAGCAGCAGGGTGATGCGGTCGCCGAGCTTGAGCCCGTAACGCTGCGCCCAGCCTTCCTCCACCGAGGCCTCGGCGGCGGTGCTGTCGGCGGCCCAGAAGCGTCCGGACAGCAGCCGGTTGGCCGCGGGGAACTCGTGCCGCCAGGAGAAGTTGATCGGCCGGTCGCTGCCGTCGCCATCGTCCTCCGGACCCTGCTCGCGGCGCTGCGGCGGCTTGCCGTTGATCGCCACCAGCTTGCCAGTGCTGAACGGCTCGACCGCCGCATCGGCGACACCGAGCGTGCGCAAGGTGCCGAGCACCTGCTCGGCCTGATCGGGCTGGATGTTCATCAGGAAGTAGTTGGGCGTGTCCGCCGGCAGCCGGTCGCGCCACTGCCCGAGCAGGCCGGGGCCGATCACCGCCAGCAACAGCAGCGCGCACAGCGACAGCGACAGACCCACCAGTTGCACCACGCTCAGTGCGCGGCGCCGGGTCAGCGCCGCCAGGCCCAGTTTCCAAGGCCCGCGCAGCTGTCCCTGCAGTCGCCGCAGCACCGCCAGCAGCACGCCGCCGACCGCCGCGGCCAGCGCCGCCAGCAGGGTCAGGCCGCCCAGCACCCAGGCCGCCAGCACGCCGTCGCCGGTGGCGTAGACCGCCAGCACCACGGTGGCGGCCAGGGCGGCGGCGTAGACCAGCAGCGAGGTCGGCGGCAGCGCGGCGAAGCTGCGGTTGAGCACGCGCATCGGCGGGACGTCGCGCAGGCGCAGCAGCGGCGGCAGGCCGAAGCCGAGCAGCAGCAACAGGCCGATGCCGGCGCCGGCCAGGGCCGGGGTCGCCTGCGGCAGCGGCAGGCGGTCGGGAATCAGGCTGCCCAGCGCTTCGACCAGGCCGACCTGGGCCAGCATGCCCAGGCCCACGCCGAGCGCGCAGGCGGGGATCGCCAGCAGCAGCAACTGCACCGCCAGCGCACCGAGAATGTCGCGCTGGCGCGCGCCCAGGCAACGCAAGACCGCGACCTGGTCGATGCGGCGCAGGGCGAAGCGATTGGCGGCCAGCGCGGTGGCGACGCCGGCCAGCAGCACCGCCAGCAACGCGGCCAGCGCCAGGAAGCGCCCGGCGCGGTCGAAGGCGCCACGCACGCCGCGCTGGGTGTCCTCGATGCCGACCAGGCGGTAGGCCTTGGCGCGTGGCGCCAGCCATTCGCGCAGGGCGGCGATCTCGCCGGGCGCACCGGCGAACATCAGTCGATAGGAAGCGCGGCTACCGGGGCCGAGCAGGCCGGCGGCATCGACGTCGGCGCGGTTGACCAGCAGCGGCGGCGACAACTGCATCAGCTCGCCGGAGGCATCCGGTTCGGCGCGCAGCACCCGGGTCACGCGCAGCGTGCCGGCGCCGAACTCCAGCGCATCGCCGAGCTTCAGCCCCAGCGCTTCGAGCAGGCGCGGATCGGCATAGGCTTCGCCGCGCGGCGGCGGACCGGCGCGTTCGCTGCCGGCGCCGACGGTGTCGCGCGCGACCAGCAACGCGCCGCGCAGCGGGTAGCCCGCGCCCACCGCCTTGATGTTGGCCATCTGGCTGGCGTCGCCATGGAACAGCACGCTGGGGAAACTGACCATGCGCGTACTGCGCAGCCCGCGCCGCTGCGCTTCCTCGGCGAAGGCGGCGGGGATGTCCTGGCGCCCGCTGACGCCGAGATCGCCGCCGATCACCTCGGCGGCGCTGCCGGTCAGCGCCAGGGTCACCCGGTCGACCAGGGTGCCGACCGCGGTCATCACCGCCACGCCCAGCACCAGCGCGGCGAACACGGTCAGCAGATCGCCGGCGAACAGCTCGCGGCGCAGTGCGCGCGCGGCATGGCGCAGTACGTTCATGCGGCATCCACCGCGTCGGCGGCGCGCAGGCGGCCGCCGTCGAGCCGGTAGCGGTGTTCGCAGCGCTGCGCCAGGCGCATGTCGTGGGTGACCAGCACCAGGGTGGTGTCGCTGCCTTCGTTGAGCGCGAACAGCAGGTCGCTGATCTGTTGCCCGGTGGCCTGGTCGAGGCTGCCGGTGGGCTCGTCGGCGAACAGGATGCGCGGCCGCGCCACGAACGCGCGTGCCAGCGCCACGCGCTGCTGCTCGCCGCCGGACAGTTGCCGCGGGTAGTGCCGCGCCCGCGCGCTCAGCCCGACCGCCTCCAGCACCTCGCGCACCCGCGCCGGATCCTCGCGTCCGGCCAACTCCAGCGGCAGCGCGATGTTTTCCGCCGCGGTCAGCGACGGCAGCAGGTGAAAGCTCTGGAAGACGAAGCCGACCTCGCGCGCGCGCAGCGCGGCGCGCGCTTCCTCGTCCAATGCGTTGAGCGACTGCCCGGCCAGCACGATCTCGCCGCGCGTGGGCAGGTCGAGGCCGGCCAGCAGGCCGAGCAGGGTGGTCTTGCCGGAGCCGGAGGCGCCGACGATGGCGACGCTGTCGCCTTCACCGATGGTCAATCCGACCTTGTCGAGAATGTGGACCGTACCCTCCGGTCCGCTGACGGATTTGCCGACATCGCGTACGTCGATGGCGATGCTGGCGCGAAGCGTGGGGGCCTGACTGTCGATGAGGGAATCTCCAATGCGTGGCGACGAGACGAGAAGCAAGCGGGCCTGGATGCGCAGCGCCTGGCTGCTGCTGGCATGGTGGGTACTGCTGCCCGCCATCGCCTGTGCCAAAGGTGCGACGGGGCCGGTGCTGGTACTCGGCGACAGCCTCAGCGCGGCGCACAACATTCCGGTGCAGTCCGGCTGGGTGGCTTTGCTGGACAAGCGCCTGCAGCAACAGATGCGGGCGCCACCGGCGGTGGTCAATGCCAGCATCAGCGGCGAGACCTCCTCCGGCGCGCTGACCCGCCTGCCGGCGCTGCTGCAGAAGCACCGGCCGTCGGTGGTGGTCATCGAACTGGGCGGCAACGACGCGTTGCGCGGGCTGAGCCCGGCCGAACTGCGCGGCAACCTGGAGAAGATGATCGTGCTCAGCCGTGACGCCGGCGCGAAGGTGCTGTTGCTGGGCATCGACGTGCCGCCGAACTACGGCCCGGGCTACCGGCAGCGCCTGCGTGCGGTCTATGCGGACCTGGCCAGGCAGTACCGGACCGGCCTGCTGCCGTTCCTGCTGGAGGGCGTGGCGCTGAACCCGTCGCTGATGCAGGGCGATGGCCTGCACCCCACCGCGGCGGCCCAGCCCAAGGTGCTGGACAATGTCTGGCCTCAGCTCAAGCCATTGATCGCGCAGTAGTTTTTTTGTTGCTCAGGCAGATGAAGCGGCCTTCACGCTGCCACCACCGCCCATCCGGCATGTTTCACAAAGCTGAAGACTGAGGAAGCGTTATGCGTCAGACCAAGGAAACATCCGGGCTCGTGCTGGTCGTGGAAGACAACCGCAATATTTCCGAGATGATCGGCGAGTACCTGGAAGGCCGCGGGTTCGAAGTGGATTACGCCTGCGACGGCCTGGACGGCTACCGCCTGGCGGCGGAGAACAGCTACGACGTGGTCGTGCTGGACCTGATGCTGCCGCGTCTGGACGGCATCGAAGTGTGCCGCCGCCTGCGCAACGACGCGCGCAAGTCGACCCCGGTGCTGATGCTGACCGCGCGCGACACGCTCGACGACAAGCTCACCGGCCTGGGCTTCGGTGCCGACGATTACCTGACCAAGCCGTTCGCGATCCAGGAACTGGAAGCCCGCCTGCGCGCGCTGATCCGCCGCGAGCGCCGCCAGGTCGGCTCGGAAGTGCTGAAGGTGGCCGACCTGGTGCTGGATCCGGTGAGCATGCGTGCCACCCGCGCCGGCACCGAGTTGCAGCTGTCGCCGATCGGCCTGCGTCTGCTGACCATCCTGATGCGCGAATCGCCGCGCGTGGTCACCCGCCAGGAGATCGAGCGCGAGATCTGGGGCAACGGCCTGCCGGACTCGGACACCCTGCGCAGCCACCTGTACAACCTGCGCAAGATCATCGACAAGCCGTTCGACCGCCCGCTGCTGCACACCGTGCAGAGCGCCGGCTACCGCATCGCCGACATCGCCCAGCCGATGAGCTGAGGCAACGCCCGATCGTGGACCCCGCAGCGGCCCCGGTGAACGGGGCCGCTTGCACGAAAGGCTCACGATCGGCCTTCCTATAATCGCGGCAACGATCACGGATGCCGTATGCCGCACGGGTTGCCGCGCAAACTTCGCCTCGCCCTGATCGCCCGCATCGTGTTTGCGGGCTGTGTGGTCACGCTTGCCAGTTATCTGGTGGTCGCGATCGTGCAGCACTCGCTGGTCGGCTCGATCCTGAAGCAGGAGGCGCGCTACTACTGGCGCCTGCGCGCGCAGCTGCCGCAGCAACCGCCGCCCAACAGCCACAGCCTGCGCGGTTATCTGGTGCCGGCCGGGCAATCCGATGCGGCGGTGCCTGCCGACCTGCGCGGGTTGGCGCCCGGTCTGCACGAGGATCGCCCCGGCGGCGAGATGGTGCTGGTCGACCAGACCGAGAGCGGGCGCCTGTACCTGGTGTTTTTGCGCGCACCGGCGCAGCGGCTGGCGTTCTGGTTCGGCGTGGTGCCGACGTTGCTCACCCTGATCGCGGTGCTGGTGGTGGCCTGGCTGACCTGGCGGGTGTCGCGGCGCTTGCTGTCGCCGATGAACTGGCTGGCGCGGCGGGTCTCGCGCTGGGATCCGCGGCATCCAGCCGCCGCCGAACTGGCCCCGGAAAACCTGCCGGCCGACGTACAGGGCGAGGCGCGGCAACTGGCTGCCGCGCTGCATGCGCTGGCCCTGCGCGTCACCGACCACGTCGCCCGCGAACGCAACTTCACCCGCGATGCCAGCCACGAGCTGCGCACCCCGCTGACGGTGATCCGCGTCGCCACCGACATCGCCATGACCGAGCAGGAACTGCCGCCGCGCCTGCACCGCAGCCTGCAGCGCATCCAGCGCGCCGGCCGCGACATGGAGGCGGTGATCGACGCCTTCCTCATCCTGGCGCGGGAAGCGGACGTGGTGCCGCAGAGCGAACTCTTCGAGATCGCCGACGTGGTCGAGTACGAGGCCGAGAACGCGCGCGAGCTGCTGGTGGGCAAGCCGGTGACCCTGAGCGTGCGCGTGCTGGCCTCGGCGACACTGCATGCGCCGCCGCGCGTGCTGCACGTGGTGGTCAGCAACCTGCTGCGCAACGCCTGCAGCTACACTGACGCCGGGCGCATCGAGGTCGAGGTCGAGGCCGACCGCATCCGCATCCGCGACACCGGCATCGGCATGTCCGAGGACGCTTTGCGGCACGCCTTCGAGCCGTTCTTCCGTGCCGAGCCGGAGCGCCCGCAAGGCACCGGGCTGGGCCTGTCGATCGTGCGCCGGCTGTGCGACCGTTTCGGTTGGCAGGTGGCCCTGGAGAGCGCCGAGGGCGGCGGCATTCTTGCGACCGTGCGGTTCCCGCCGGTCACGTGAGCGCCCGCGCACGGCGGCGCGGGCGCGTCACGGTTCAATCCTTCAGGTAAGGACGCAGGGTGTCGCGCCACAGCGCGTAGCCGGCCGCGTTCATGTGCAACTTGTCCGGTCCGAACAGCTCGGCGCGCGGCTGCCCGTCGGCACCCAGCATCGGCGTGTACACGTCGACGAACTGCACCTGCTTCAGGCCCGCGGCGGCCTTGCGGATCAGCGCGTTGGCCTCGGCCATCTTCGGCATCAGCGCCGCGCGCGAGGGGCTGGGCTTGATCGACAGATAGACGATGCGGGTCTTGGGCAGGTCGCGGTGCACGCGGGTCACGAAGGCCACGAAGTCGTCGCGCACCTGCTGCGGGCTGCGGCCGCTGTTGAGGTCGTTGTCGCCGGCGTAGAACACGATCAGGCGCGGCTTGTACGGCACCACGATGCGGTCGGCATACCAGGTGCTGTCGCGGATCTCCGAGCCGCCGAAGCCGCGGTTGAGCGTCTGCACGCCCGGAAAATCCGTGGCCAGCGAGGTCCAGAAGCGGATCGAGGAACTGCCGACGAACAGCACGCCACCGGGTTTGACCGGATGCGCGGCATCGTCCTTGGCGAAACGCGCCATGTCCTCTTCCCAGGCGGCATTGGAGACCTGGTCGGGCACGCTGGGCGGCGGGGGTGGGGTGAGCGCCAGCGCCGGCGACAGGCCCAGCAGGGACAGGCTGAACAGACTCAGGGCGAGCAGCGGTGCGCGCAGCGGCGAACGGGGCATGACGCCTCCTCGAAGCAAGGGGATCGGCGATGGTGCCGCAGGCACGACATGCAGGCAAATCCGCGGCGATGCCGGCGGTGCCCCGGGGCTTGTGGCAAAATTGCCGCCTATCCCGCTGCGCCTTGCCCATGACCGATTCCTTCCGGCCGTCGTCGTCGCGTCCCCGTTCCCTGGGGCGGGGCTGAGCCGTGGCCGACCAGTTCGGGCATCTGCCGCGCGGGCCGCGCCGCATGCTGATGGCGGCACGCTGGTCGTGGCAGGGGCTGCGCGCGGCCTGGCTGCACGAGTCCTCGTTCCGTCTGGAGGTGTGCCTGTTCCTGATCCTGGCGCCGCTGGCGCTGTGGCTGGGGCAGGGGCCGGTGCAGCAGGTGCTGATGATCGGCTCGCTGCTGCTGGTGCTGGCGGTGGAACTGCTCAATTCGGCGATCGAAGCGGTGATCGAACGCTACGGCCCCGAGCATCACGAACTGGCTGGGCGCGCCAAGGACATGGGCTCGGCCGCGGTCTTCGTGATGCTGGCCAACGTGGTGCTGTGCTGGGGCCTGATCCTGCTGCCGCGCCTGCTGTGATCGCCGCCCGTTTCTTCTTCCGTTAAAGGATCCGACGCCATGGCCCTCGAGTTTCTCGCCGACCCCAACACCTGGCTGACGCTGTTGACGCTGAGTGCGTTGGAGATCGTGCTGGGCATCGACAACCTGGTGTTCATCTCCATCGCGGTGGGCAAACTGCCGGAAGCGCAGCGCCCGGCCGCGCGCAAGTTCGGCATCGCGGTGGCGTGCCTGACCCGCATCGCGCTGCTGGTGTCGCTGGCGTTCCTGGCGCGCATGCAGGGCGAGCTGTTCAGCGTCGCCGGCATGGGCATCTCGATCCGCGACCTGGTGCTGATCGTCGGCGGCCTGTTCCTGCTGGTGAAGGGCACGATGGAGATCCGCGAGCTGATCACCGGCGGCGAAGACGAAGACCCCACCACCAGCAAGGCCTCGGGCGTGTTCTGGATGGTGATCGCGCAGATCGCGGTGATCGACATCGTGTTCTCGCTGGATTCGGTGATCACCGCGGTGGGCATGGCCCAGCACATCCCGGTGATGATCGCCGCGGTGCTGCTGGCGGTGGCGGTGATGCTGCTGGCGGCCAATCCGCTGGGCCGCTTCATCGACGCCAACCCGACGGTGAAGATGCTGGCGCTGGCCTTCATCCTGATGATCGGCGTGGTGCTGATCCTGGACGGCCTGGACGTGCACGTGCCCAAGCCGTACATCTACGCGGCGATGGGCTTCTCGGTGCTGGTGGAGTGGCTGAACCTGCTGATGCGCCGCCGCGCCGCCGCGCACCAGGTGCCCGGCGCGGGGAAGTGGTGAGCCACCGCTGAGGTCGGCTGCGTTTTCACCGGCGGCGTGGCAAGCTGCGCGCAGTCATCCGCCGGAGTCCTCGCATGCGCCTGTTGTCCCGCTCCCTGTTTCTGGCCGCGCTGGCGGTGTTGCTGTCCGGCTGCGGCTACAACGCGATCCAGCAGAAGGACCAGGCGGTCAAGGCCGGCTGGTCGGAAGTGCTGAACCAGTACAAGCGCCGCGCCGACCTGGTGCCGAACCTGGTCAACACGGTCAAGGGCTATGCGGACCAGGAGCGGCAGGTGTTGACCGACGTGACCAACGCCCGCGCCCGCGTCGGCCAGGTGCAGGTCAACGCCGACGACGCCGCCTCGTTGCAGCAGTTCCAGCAGGCACAGGGCCAGCTGTCCAGCGCGCTGTCGCGGTTGCTGGTGGTCAGCGAGAACTATCCGAACCTCAAGTCCGACCAGGCCTTCCGCGATCTGCAGGCGCAGCTGGAAGGCACCGAAAACCGCATCACCGTGGCGCGCGGCCGCTACATCCAGGCGGTGCAGGACTACAACACCTACATCCTGTCCTTCCCGCAGGTGCTCACCGCCAAGATGTTCGGCTACAAGGAGAAGCCCAACTTCTCTGTGGAGAACGAGGCGCAGATTTCCGAGGCGCCGGCGGTGAACTTCGGTGGTCAGCCGGCGTCCGCGCCGCAGCAGCCGCAGCAGCCGGCACCGGCGCAGTAAGCGTCGCTGCAGGCCGGCCCGACCGTGCGTTTCACCTCCGAGGCTGAGCGCGCCGCCGCAGCGACGTCGTGCGGTGGCACCCGCGCTGCGGCCGGCCGTCGACACGTCTGCGTCTGGCTGGTGCTGCTGCTGGCGCTGCTGCCCTGGCTGGCCTGGGCGCAGACCGAGGCGTCGATTCCGCCGCTGGATGCGCCGGTGGTCGACACCACCGGCACGCTGACACCGAACCAGCGCCTGGAGCTGGACCGGCAGGCGGTGCAGTTGCAGCAGCGCAAGGGCAGCCAACTGCAGGTGCTGGTGGTACCCAGCACCGCGCCCGAGAGCATCGAGCAATACACCCAGCGCGTGTTCGACCAGTGGAAGCTCGGCCGCAAGGGCGTGGACGACGGCGTGCTGCTGGTGGTGGCCAAGGACGACCGGCGCGTGCGCATCCAGCCCGGCTATGGCCTGGAAGGCGCGATTCCCGACGCCACCGCCAATCGCATCATCCAGGAGTACCTGGTGCCGCGCTTCCGCGCCGGCGACTACAGCGGCGGGATTTCCGAAGCGACCGCGATGCTGGTCAAGCTGATCGACGGCGAAGCGTTGCCGGCGCCGGTCAGCGCGGCAC
>NZ_NMPP01000110.1:0-7232 GCF_009192885.1 Xanthomonas sp. LMG 12462
CGTGTGGTGGGCGCGCGGCCGCCCCCCCATCCCCCCCTGCGGGGCACCTTCTCCCGGGGGGAGAAGGGAGAGCAAAAGCCCCTCTCCCACCGGGAGAGGGGTTGGGGTGAGGGTAAGGCGCGAAGCGCCCCGCCGAACCTCACCCGGCCGCAATCCTCAGCGCGGACGCGACTTCGGTGCGGCGCCCGCCGGCGGTTCGCCAGGCTTGCCGGTGCCAGCGGCCGGGCGGCCGAAGCCGGCGCCGAGGTTGCGCTGGAATTCCTGCCACAGCTCCAGGTTGCGCTCGGTGAGCTGGTTCATCATGGTCCACGGGGTCTGCCCCAGCAGATTGCCCATCTGCTGGCGGAACTGCTGCTGCTGGTCGAGGAACACCTGCATGCTGCGCTCCAGGTAGTTGCCCATGAAGCCCTGCAGCGAGTCGCCGTAGAAGCGGATGATCTGGCTGAGCAACTGCGTGGACAGCATCGGTTCGCCGTCCTGTTCCTGGTCGGCGATGATCTGCAGCAGGACTGCGCGGCTGAGGTCTTCGCCGGTCTTGGCGTCGCGGACTTCGAATTCCTCGCCGTCGATGATCAGCTGGCGGACGTCTTCGATGGTGATGTAACTGGAGATCTCGGTGTCGTAGAGGCGGCGATTGGGATACTTCTTGATGATGCGAATCTCAGCCATGAAGCGATCGCTCTGTGACGGTAGGCGCGCAGCATGGCGCAGCGCAGCAGGGCTTGCAACCGCCGAAAGTACCTGAACACGCGGGTGCAACAAGAAAATCATGCTGCGCAGCATTCGCAGCGCAGCAAAAGTCCACAGGCCGCCGTGGCGGCCAATGCGGGATAGCGTTACCTCGCGCGAAAGCCGCCGCCTGAGCGATTCAGCCGCTCACCACCCCATGTGGTGGCCGCCGTTGATGTCCAGGTTCGAGCCGGTGATCCACGCCGCTTCCTCGGCCACAAGGAACGCCACTGCGTAGGCGATCTCTTCCGGCTTGCCGAGACGCCCGGTGGGGATGTCGGCGGCGATCTTGGCGCGGACTTCCTCCGGCACCGCCATCACCATGTCGGTGGCGACATAGCCCGGCGAGACCGTGTTGACGGTGATGCCGTAGCTGGCGTTCTCGCGCGCCAGGGAAATGGTGAAGCCGTGCATGCCGGCCTTGGCCGCAGCGTAGTTGGCCTGGCCGTACTGGCCCTTGAGGCCGTTGATCGAACTGATCTGGATGACCCGCCCCCAACGCTTCTGGCGCATGCCCTCGATCACCGGGCGGGTGACGTTGAACACCGAGTTGAGGTTGGTGTTGATGACTTCGTGCCATTGCTCGGCGGTCATCTTGTGGAAGGTGGTGTCGCGGGTGATGCCGGCGTTGTTGACCAGGATCTCGACCGGGCCGAGTTGGCGTTCGACCTCACGCACCAGGGTCTGCGCGTGCTCGGGCGAGGCGACGTCGCCGGGGACGATGGCGACGTCGTGGCCACGCTCGCGCATGCGCTGCTGCCAGGCCAGGGCCTTGGCCTGGTCGCGGTAGTTGCTGGCCACGCGGTGGCCCTGCGCGGCCAGCCGCTCGCAGATTGCGGTGCCGATGCCGCCGGTGCCGCCGGTGACCAGCGCAACGCGTGATGTCATGGATGTCGCTCCGGATAGAAATGGTGGGAAAGGACGGCCGCGGCGCGGCCCAGGGTCCGATTCTAGTCAGCCTTGATGTCGCTGGGGATAGCCGGTGCGACTGGCATCGCATCGTCCACGCGTCGGTCCTGCGACGGCAACCGCGTCGGGTCGAAGGCGCGCAGCGCGGCGGTGAGCAGCGCCGGCACCGACCCGGCGCCGGCCAACGCTGCCGGCGGCTGGCCCAGCGTCGCCCAGGCCAGGCGCAGCGCCGGCAGCGGGTCGGCATCGTCCAGCGGCAGCGCCGCGTGCGACTTGGACAGCTTGCGGCCATCGGCGTCGAGCAGCAGCGGCAGGTGCAGGTAGCGCGGCGTGGGCAGGCCCAGCGCACGCTGCAGCAGGATCTGCCGCGGCGTGGAGTCCAGCAGGTCGGCGCCGCGCACCACGTCGGTGATGCCTTGCGCGGCATCGTCGACCACCACGGCCAGTTGGTACGCCCAGCAGCCGTCGGCGCGCAGCAGCACCACATCGCCGACCTCGGCATGGACGTCCTGGGCCAGCCGGCCGCGCACCGCGTCGTCGAAGGCCACCACGCTGGCCGCGCCGGGCGGCACGCGCAGGCGCAGCGCCGGGTGAGCGCGGACCTGGGTCGCCACGCAGGCATGGTGCACGCCGCCTTGCGCCGCCAGGTCGCTGCGGCTGCAACTGCAGGGAAAGGCCAGGCCGGCCTGCAGCAGCCGCTGCAGGGCGTCGCGGTAGATCGGATCGCGCTCGCTCTGCCGCAGCACCGGTCCGTCGGCCTCCAGGCCGCAGGCGCGCAGGCTCGCCAGTTGCCGCTCGGCGGCGCCGGGCACGCTGCGCGGGCGGTCCACGTCCTCGATGCGCAGCAGCCACTGGCCGCCGGCGTGGCGGGCGAGCAACCAACTGCCGAAGGCGGCGAGCAGCGAACCCAGGTGCAGCGGGCCGGTGGGCGAGGGCGCGAAGCGGCCGCGGTAGGGAGGCGGGGACATGGACAAGCTGAATCCTCGGTCAGATACGCGCTTGAATTCAAGCGGCCGACACCGCAGATTCGAGCCAATCCTTCCATTTAATCCGTGCGGAGCCCACGCTCACATGTTCAATCGTATCGTCCTGTTCCTCATCACCAACCTGGCGGTGCTGGTGCTGGCCGGCATTGTCATGTCCGTGTTCGGGGTCAACCCCAACCAGATGGGCGGCCTGCTGGTGATGGCCGCGATCTTCGGCTTCGGCGGCTCGCTGGTGTCGCTGCTGCTGTCCAAGTTCATGGCCAAGCGCGCCACCGGTGCGCAGGTGATCACCGAGCCGCGCAACCACACCGAGCGCTGGTTGCTGCAGACCGTGCAGCGCCAGGCGCAGGCCGCCGGCATCGGCATGCCCGAGGTCGCCGTGTACGACGGCCCGGAGATCAACGCCTTCGCCACCGGCGCCAACCGCAACAATGCGCTGGTCGCCGTTTCCACCGGCCTGCTGCAGAACATGACCGAGGACGAGGCCGAGGCGGTGCTGGGCCATGAAATCAGCCACATCGCCAACGGCGACATGGTGACCATGGCATTGCTGCAGGGCGTGCTCAACACCTTCGTGATCGTGCTGGCGCGCGTGGTCGGTGGCGTGGTGGACAGCTACCTGTCCGGCAACCGCGACGGCCGCCGCGGCCTGGCCTACTACGCGATCGTGATGGTGCTGGAGCTGGTGTTCGGTCTGTTCGCGACGATGATCGCGATGTGGTTCTCGCGCTATCGCGAGTTCCGCGCCGACGCCGGCGGCGCCAGCCTGGCCGGCCGCGCCAAGATGATCGCGGCGCTGCAGCGGCTGGAACTCAACCATGGCCAGAGCACCTTGCCGTCGCAGGTGCAGGCCTTCGGCATCGCCGGTGGCCTGGGCCAGGGCCTGCGCAAGCTGTTCATGAGCCACCCGCCGCTGTCCGAGCGCATCGCCACCCTGCGCGCCTCGCACGTCAACGCGACGGTGAGCTGATAAGTTCGCTAGATCGACATGCCGGCCGGCGGAGCGCAGGCTCCGCCGGCCGTTGCTTTTGCGAATCTCCAATCCCGAATCGCGGCCCCTCAGGCAAAATCGAACGTCATCCCCGGCGCCGCCAGGCCGACGAATTCGCCCTGCACGTAATCGACGCCGGCACTGAACAGCAGGCTCATCGAGGTGGCGTCGGAGACGAACTCGGCGATGGTGCGGATGCCGGCAGACTGCGCGCGCCCAGTGATCTCGCGGATCTTGTCCTGGTGTTCGCGGGTCTGGGTCAGGTCCTGGGTGAAGCCGCGGTCCAGCTTCAGGAACGAGGGCTGGAAGTGCGCCAGCAACTGGAACGAGTCCAGGCCGGAGCCGAACTGTTCCAGCCCGACCTTGCAGCCCAGGGCGGTGGCGTCGGCCAGGAACTGCTGCGCGTTGCGCAGGTGGGTGAACACCTTGGCCTCCGGCGTCTGCAGCCACAGGCGGTCGCCGGGCACGCCGTGCGTCGCCAGTTCGCGCCGGATCAGGTCGACCATCTGGGTGTCGGCGAAGGCCTCCGGGCTGACCTTGACCAGCAAACTGGTGGCATGGCCGGCGCGCTGGCGTTCGCCGATCACGGCGATCGCGCGGGCGACCACCCAGCGGTCGATCTCGGCAGTCAGGCCATGCTCGGCGGCGATGCCGAGGAAGGTCGACGGGCCGATCAGCTCGTCGTTGCGCTCCAGGCGCAGGTAGGCCTCGTACAGCTCGTGCGGTTCGCCCTGCAGGTTCAGCACCGGCTGGTAGTGCAGCAGGAAGCCGTCGCCGGCCAGGGCCTCGCGCAGGTGCTGGACCCAGCGCTGCACGCGCTCTTCCTCGAGTCGGTCGGCCGCGCCCGGGTCGAAGATCTTGCAGGCGTTGCCGCCCAGTTCGACGGTCGCCTGCACGTTCTCGCTGGCGCGGGCCAGGACCTGGCCGACGCTGGCGATCTTCTCGCCGATCTGCACGCCGCCGATGCTGACGGTGACCGTGGCCGAGCGCTCGCCGACGCTGAACACCTGGCTGGCGTAGGCCTGCAGCAGGCGCTCGGCCAGCGCCGCGGTGCGCGCGTAGTCGCCTTCCAGCAGCAGTGCGAAGTTGTGCTCGCCGAAGCGCGCCGCCTGCACGTCGCCGTCGATGGCGGCAGCCAGGTGCTGGGCCAATGCGGCGACCAGCGCATCGGCCGAATCCAGGCCGATGTCGGCCAACAGGCGTGCGTAATGATCCGGCTCGACCAGCAGGAAGCCGTACTGGCCCTCGCCGCGGCCGACCTGGGCCACCGCGGTTTCCAGCGCCAGCATGAAGGTCGGGCGGTTGAGCAGACCGGTGACCTGGTCGCGCTGGCGCAGGTCCTCGACCTCGCGCGCCAGTTCCGGGTCGAACTCCTCGCGGCGGCGGAACACCACCTGCACGCAGGCCTCGCCCTCGTAGCTGGCGGTGGCGAATTCCATCGTCGCCGGAAAGCTGTCGCCTTCCAGGGTGCGCGCGTCCACCTGGTACTGCGCCGGCGGCGGCTCGCCCTTGCTCAGCGACTTCAGCAACTGCTTGAAACCTTCCACGTGTTGCGGGGCGACCATGTCCAGCAGCGACACGCCTTCGACGTCGTCGAACGACTCGAACCCGAACATCTCCAGGTAGGCGTCGTTGGCGCGGATGTGCATGCCCTCGTGGATGTAGGCGATCGGATCGCGCGAGGAGGCGATCAGTGCGTCGCAGCGGCGCTCGGTCTCGCGCATCTGCGCCTCGATCCGGCGCAGGCCGCGCCGCGCCTGCAGGTCGGCCCAGGTGGTGCGGACCACCGCCAGCAAGTGCTCGGGACGCTGCCGCAGCGCGATCGCGCGCGCGCCGCCGGCCACGGCCTCCAGCCATTCCTGTTCGTCGATGCGCTCGGCCAGCACGATGACCGGGATGTCCTTGCCGCTGGCGGCGACCCGTTGCAGCACCTGCGGCAGCGGGATCGACTGGGCCTGTGCGCTGAGCACCAGGTCGATCGGCTGCGCGGTCAGCATCGCCGACAACTCCTCGGCGTGCTGCGGCCGCGACGGGCGCACCGCGATGCCGCTGTTGCGCAGGCTGCTGACGATCGCCTCGGCGTCTTCGCCGCTGTCGTCGACGATCATCAGGCGGAGGGTGATGTCTTTGCCTGTGTGCATGAAGCCTCCCGGGGACGGGGTTTAATACACGATGCCCGCGGTCGCGTCCATGTTGTTCGGGAATGGGGAATCGGGAATGGGAGTCGCAAGAGCGGGCTATCGTGTCTGAACGTTCGCGGGCGGACCGAGTCGCGCGCGCAACGAGCGGTGTTTCGAGTCCCCATTCCCGATTCCCCATTCCCGCCCGCTAGGCCGCCAAACCAGCCGCATGGCCCGAGGCCCAGGCCCACTGGAAGTTGTAGCCGCCCAGCCAGCCGGTGACGTCGAGCACTTCGCCGACGAAGTACAGGCCGGGCACGCGCCGCGATTCCATGGTCGAGGACGACACCTGGTCGGTGTCCACGCCGCCCAGGGTGACTTCGGCGGTGCGGTAGCCCTCGGTGCCGCTGGCCACCAGCGGCCAGGCGCCGAGCAGCTCGGCGGCGGCGCGCAGCTGCGGCTCGTCCAGCTGGCGCACCGGCTTGTCCGGCAGCCACACCTCGCACAGGCGTTGCGCGAAGCGGCGCGGCAGTGCCTCGCCGAGTACCGTGCGCAACTCGGCGGCGCCGCGCAGGCGTTTTTGTTCGCGCAGCCAGGTCGCCGCGTCCTGCCCCGGCAGTAGGTCCAGGCGCAGGTCGTCGCCCGGTTGCCAGTACGAGGAGATCTGCAGGATCGCCGGGCCGCTGACGCCGCGGTGGGTGATCAGCATGAAGTTGCGGAAGCGCGCACCGTTGCAACTGGCCTCCACCGGCAGCGCCAGGCCGGACAGGTCGTGCAGGCGTTCCTGGTGCTTGCCGCTCAGGGTCAGCGGCACCAGCCCGGCGCGGGTCGGCAGCACCGCGTGGCCGAACTGCCGCGCCAGCTCGTAGCCGAAGCCGCTGGCGCCGAGGCTGGGGATCGACAGGCCGCCGGTCGCCACCACCAGCGAGGCCGCATGCACCGGGCCATCGTCGGTGTCCAGGCGGAACCCTTCGCTGCCGCGTTCCACCGCGCGCACGCTGCAGTCGGTGCGCACCGTCACCCCCGCCGCGGCGCACTCGTCCACCAGCATGCGCACGATCTGCTTGGAGGAGATGTCGCAGAACAGCTGGCCCAGTTCCTTCTCGTGATAGGCGATGCCGTGGCGCTCGACCAGGTCGATGAAGTCGGTGGGGCGGTAGCGGGCCAGCGCCGACTTGCAGAAGTGCGGGTTGGCCGACAGGAAGTTGCCCGGCCCGGTGCCGGTATTGGTGAAGTTGCAGCGGCCGCCGCCGGACATCAGGATCTTCTTGCCGATCTTGTTGGCATGGTCGATCACCCGCACCCGGCGCCCGCGCTGGCCGGCGGCGATCGCGCACATCAGCCCGGCGGCGCCGGCGCCGAGTACCACGACATCGGTGCGGAGGGGGGCGGTCCCGACGCTCATGCCGCGGCTTTGCGCACCGTGGGGGTGAAGGCGAAGCTGCCGCTGTCGCCCAGCCACTGCACCTCGCCGTCCTGGATCACCACGTCGAAGCG
>NZ_NMPP01000111.1:0-4959 GCF_009192885.1 Xanthomonas sp. LMG 12462
CGCGCAGCGAGTGGCGGGTGGCGTCGGTGCCGATGGGGATGGCCTGGCCGGTCTGGCGATCGGTGGCCAGGCCATGCAGTTCCGCCACGGCCTTGCCGTGTTCGTCGCGCAGCACCCAGAAGGCGTGGCCAGCGATGCCGATGACGCCGAGCGAGCGGACTTCGATGGCGTAATTGGGCATGGTCGTGTCCTTCCTTGGTCGCTGTACGGCGCGGGAGTCAGAACTATCGTGTGCTATTCGGGCTCACAGCGGCCGCGTGGCGACGCAGCGATCCAACGCGGTCTTGAGATCCTGCATCGCCTTGTCGACGCCGAGGTCGACGAAATAGGCGCCAGCGCCCTTGAGGGCGAGCTTGGCCTGGTTGGCGCCCGGTGGGCGCTCCAGGCGCAGGCGAAAGCCGCTGCGGTTCGTTTCGGGGAAGTCGCCCGATTCCAGGATGCCCTTGGCCGGGTCTTCGCGGGTGACCTTGGGCCAGGAGCTGCTGGTCTCCGACAGGGTGGCGATGCTGGATTCGGTGCAGTCGAACAGGCGCTGGTTGGGCAGGTCGGCCGGGACGCGCAGCACCGCCGACGCCATGGGCGTCTTGCGGGCGGCGGCGGGCATGCTGCAGGCGCTGGCGACCAGCGCCAGGCCGGCGAATTGGGCGATGCGGTGCCATGGCGTCATGAGGACGTTCCTTGCGTGGGCGATGCCGAGCTTCCTGCTCGGCGCATGATGCCGGATGCGTCTTGGGCTGTTGCGCGGTCAGCGCCGTGCGCGACGCCAGGCGATCAGGGCCACGGCGGCCAGGGCGGCGACGGTGCCGACGGCGGCGACCTGTGCCGCGCGCTTGGCGCGTTGTTCGCGCAGGCGCAGGGCGTCGCTGCTGGCGTCGTCGGCGGACAGCGGCGAGCGGTACACGCTGTGCGCGGCGGCGCGGCCGGAGATGGCGGCACGGCGCGCGGGCGGGGTCGGGGCGCTGTCGGTGGCGGTGTCGTCCACGGCGTGGGCGGTGTCGGTGATCATGATGGGTTGCATCCTCGGCGCTGCGTTCATGCGTGTCTGTCGATCAAGCGGTCGGTTGGTGGCTGACGCCCTATCTTTCCAAGCGCCACGTTAACGCGGCGCGGGGGAAAAGTAATGTGCAGGCGCGGCCACGCAGGCACCCGCTCAGCCGACCGGGCGGACCATCAGCAACACGCGGGTGCCGTAGGAATCGGCTTCCTGCACTGGCTGCCAGCCGTGGCGGGCGTACAGGCCGCCGTCCAAGTGCTCGGTCTGCAGGTACAGGGCGTCCAGGCCCAGGTCCGCGGCGTCTGCCAGGGCATGGGCGAGCAGGCGACCGGCGATGCCGCGCCCTCGATATGCATCGGCGACGTACATGCCGCCCAGCCAGTACGGATATTGCGGAAAGGCGTCCATTTCCCGGTCTTTCAACTGCACCACGGCGATCAGTTCAGGGCCGTCGAAGGCCGCCAGCACGCGCGGCAGGCCGTGCGCATCCGGGGCGCGCTGGAGCTGACGCAGCTCGTCGTCCAGCGAGAAGCCGGCCTCGCGACCCCAGGCCGCGTGGTACCAGGCGGCGATCTGCGGCAGTTCCGGGGCGTGCTGGTCGAGATGACGGACGTTCATGCGTGCGAGCGTTGCGGTGGTGCGGGAACAGGGAAGTGTAAGCGGGGAACGCGCTTGGACCAGGGCAGGGCTGCGCGGCAGCCCCGTCCGCGCGCGGTGCCGGCTGATCAGGCACACGATGGCCGCCACACGCGGCTTGAACGGCAGCCACGTCCACCCGTATCTCCACGCGCTCACGCCGGCAAGTTTGGCGATAATGCCGGCCTGTTCCGTCAGGATCGCCGCATGACCGCTCTCACCGAACGTTACGCGCGCGCCGTGGACTACGCGCGCATCGCCCACGCCGGCCAGTTCCGCAAGGGCGGCACGGTGCCGTATCTGAGCCACGTGCTGGGCGTGTCGACGCTGGTGCTGGAGGCCGGCGGCGACGAGGACCAGGCGATCGCGGCGCTGCTGCACGACGTGGTGGAGGATTGCGGCGCCGGCCATGAGGGCGTAATCCGCGCGCAGTTCGGCGAGGCGGTGGCGGACATGGTGATGGCGTGTACCGACGCCACGGCCGAGCGCAAGGCGGTGCCCGCGGACGTGCCGGCCAAGCGCCGCGACTGGCGCATCCGCAAGCAGGCGTACCTGGCGCACTTGGCCGAGGCCACGGATGCGGTGCTGCTGGTGTCGGCCTGCGACAAGCTCTACAACGCGCGCAGCATCGTCGCCGACCTGGAAGACCCCGAGGTCGGCACCGCGGTGTTCGAGCGCTTCACCGCCGGCCGCGACGGCACGTTGTGGTACTACCAGGCGCTGCATGCGATCTACGCCGAACGCGGCGTGGCGGTGCTGCGCGCGTTCGCCAGTGCGGTGACGCGGATGCAGGCGCTGGCCGCGCACGACGAGGATGCCGACACGCTGGCGGCGCCTGCCTTGAGCTGAGACTTGCGTCGCCGGCGACGGCGCGCCTTCGCCGACGACTGACCGAGCGCGCTGCAGCGCGATGGCCGCGACACGCCGATGTCAGCCGACCGGCTAAGCTTGCGCGCTCCTTCGCGTTGCCGGTCCTGCCCATGTCCACGCCTTCTGCTTCCGCCGCTTCCGGCTTCGTGCGCGTCCGTGGCGCGCGCGAGCACAACCTCAAGGATGTGGACGTGGAGCTGCCGCGCGATGCACTGGTGGTATTCACCGGCGTGTCCGGCTCCGGCAAATCGTCGCTGGCGTTCGGCACGCTGTTCGCCGAGGCGCAGCGGCGTTATCTGGACTCGATCTCGCCGTATGCGCGGCGCCTGATCGACCAGGCCGGCGTGGCCGATGTGGACGCCATCGATGGCCTGCCGCCGGCGGTGGCGCTGCAGCAGCATCGCGGTGCGCCGAGTACGCGCTCGTCGGTGGGCAGCGTCACCACCATCTCCAACTCGCTGCGCATGCTGTATTCGCGTGCCGGCACGTATCCGCCGGGGCAGGGCATCATCCATGCCGACGGCTTCTCGCCGAACACGCCGGCCGGCGCCTGCCCCACCTGCCATGGGCTGGGGCGTATCTACGACGCCACCGAGGCGTCGATGGTGCCGGACCGTTCGCTGAGCATCCGCGAGCGTGCGGTGGCGGCGTGGCCGCCGGCCTGGCACGGGCAGAACCTGCGCGACATCCTCACCACGCTCGGCCACGATGTCGACGTGCCGTGGGCGAAGCTGCCGAAGAAGACCCGCGACTGGATCCTGTACACCGACGAGCAACCGACCGTGCCGGTGTATCCCGGCTTCACCCTGGCCGAGACCCAGCGCGCGCTCAAGCGCAAGCAGGAGCCGGCATACATGGGCACCTTCAGCAGCGCGCGCCGTTACGTGCTGCATACCTTCGCCAGCACGCAGAGCGCGCTCATCAAGAAACGCGTGGCGCAATACCTGATCAGCACCGCATGCCCCAGTTGCGACGGCAAGCGGCTGCGCCGCGAGGCGCTGTCGGTGACCTTCGCCGGGCTGGACATCGGCGCACTGTCGCAGCGCCCGCTCGGCGAGGTGGCCGAGCTGCTGCGTCCCGCGGCGGAAGGCCGCATGCAGGGCCGTTCGCGACATCCGGAACAGGCGCTGGCCGCGCAGCGCATCGCCCAGGACCTGCTGGCGCGGATCCAGGTGGTGGAGGCGCTGGGGCTGGGCTATCTGACCCTGGAACGCAGCACGCCGACGCTGTCGCCGGGCGAACTGCAGCGGCTGCGTCTGGCCACGCAGATCCGCTCGCAGCTGTTCGGCGTGGTCTATGTGATGGACGAGCCGTCGGCGGGCCTGCATCCGGCCGACACGCAGGCGTTGCTGGGTGCGCTGGACCAGCTCAAGGGCGCTGGCAATTCGCTGTTCGTGGTCGAGCACGAGATCGACGTGATCCGCCATGCCGACTGGATCGTCGATGTCGGCCCCGGTGCCGGCGAGCACGGCGGGCAGGTGCTGTACAGCGGTCCGCCGGTGGGATTGGCGCAGGTGCAGGCCTCGTCCACGCGCCGCTACCTGTTCGCCGAACCGCACGCCGCTGCCCATGCGCCGCGCTCGCCGGAGGCCTGGCTGCAGTTGCGCGAGGTCAGTCGCAACAACGTGGTCGCGCTGGACGTGGACATCCCGCTGGGCGTGTTCACCACGGTCACCGGCGTGTCCGGCTCGGGCAAGTCCTCGCTGGTCAGCCAGGCGCTGGTGGAGTTGCTGGGCACGCAACTGGGGCAGGCGCCGGCCGAGGCGCACGAGGAACTGGATCCGCTGGAGCGCGGTGCGCGTGTCGCCACCGATGGCCACATTGCCGGCGGCCTGGAACACGTGCGGCGATTGGTACAGGTGGACCAGGCGCCGATCGGGCGCACGCCGCGCTCCAACCTGGCGACCTACACCGGCCTGTTCGACCATGTGCGCAAGCGTTTTGCGGCCACGCCGGCAGCGCGCAAGCGCAAGTACGACGCCGGGCGCTTTTCGTTCAACGTGGCCAAGGGCCGCTGCGAGACCTGCGAAGGCGAGGGTGCGGTGAGCGTGGAACTGCTGTTCATGCCCAGCGTGTATGCGCCGTGCCCCACCTGCCATGGCGCGCGCTACAACGCCAAGACGCTGGAGATCGAACTGCGCGGCCAGAACATCGCACAGGTACTGCGCATGACCGTGGCGCAGGCGCTGGATTTCTTTGCCGACGATGCGGCGATCGCGCGGCCGCTGCAGGTGCTGATGGAGGTGGGCCTGGGTTATCTGCGGCTGGGCCAGCCGGCCACCGAACTCTCCGGCGGCGAGGCGCAGCGGATCAAGCTGGCCAGCGAGCTGCAGCGTGCGCAGCGCCGCGGCACCGTGTACGTGCTGGACGAACCCACCACCGGCCTGCACCCGGCCGACGTGGACACGCTGCTGCGGCAATTGCACGGGCTGGTGGAAGCGGGCAACACCGTGGTGGCG
>NZ_NMPP01000112.1:0-1022 GCF_009192885.1 Xanthomonas sp. LMG 12462
GCCGCCCCCACACCCTTGCCCCCCGCCCCCCCCCCGCCCCGCCCCCCCCCCCCCAGCCGCGCCCCAGCGAGGCCCCGATCGCCTCACCGCCGATCACCAGATGCGGCAGGCAGTCCTCCAGCCCCGCCCCCAGCCACGCCTCCAGCAGCGACGGCGTGCAGTCGATCAGGTCCACCCGCTGCCCTTCCAGCACCGACCGCAGCAACACCGGATCGGTCTTGGCCGCCTCCTCCACGATCAGCAGTTCACCGCCCCACGCCAGTTGCATCAGCCCCTTCAGCGACCCATCGAACGCGTACGAGGCCGTCCACGCCCAGCACCCCTGCAGCGCTCCGTCCGCGATCCCATGCGGACCCAGGTTCAGCGCCAGGTTGCGCAGCGATCCGTGCTCGATCAGCACCCCCTTCGGACGGCCGCTGGTGCCGGAGGTGTACAGCACGTACGCCAGATCCGACGCGCTTGTGCCCTCCACCGTCGGCGGTGCGCTCGCCAGATCGCACACGTCTTCCATCCGCAGCTGCGGCAAGGCCGCCAGCGCCAGCCCCGCCACCCGCTCGGCACTGGCTGCATCGGTCAGCACCAGCGCCGCGCCGCTGTCGGCCAGCACGTACTGCAGGTGCCCATCCGGGTAGGCCGGGTCCAGCGGCAGGTACGCCGCCCCGGCCTTCATCACCCCCAGGATCGCCACCGGCACCTCCAGCCCGCGCGCCAGGCACAGCGCCACCACCGTCTCGCGCCCCACCCCCTGCGCCCGCAGCCGGTGCGCCAGGGCGTTGGCGCGCGCCTCCAGTTGTCCGTAGCGCAGCACCTGCTCCCCCGCACGCACCGCCACCGCCTCCGGCGTGGCCAGCGCCTGCCGCCGCACCAGTGCCGGGTAGGTCAGGTCCTCCACCGGCTGCGCCGTGGCGTTCCAGTGCGCCAGCGTCGCCTGCGTGGCCGCCTCCACCCACGGCAGCGCCTGCAGCGGCGTCTGCGGCGCCGCCGCCACCGCCTCCAGCACGGCCACGTACGCCTGGCCCAGC
>NZ_NMPP01000113.1:0-9040 GCF_009192885.1 Xanthomonas sp. LMG 12462
GGGCACCTTCTCCCAAAGGGAGAAGGAAAAGCGTTAGCGGGCGAGCCAGCCGCCGTCGACTGGGATCACCGTGCCGTTGACGTAGTCCGAGGCGCTGCTGGCCAGGAACACCGCGGTGCCGCCCAGGTCTTCCGGCACGCCCCAGCGGCCGGCCGGGATGCGGTCCAGGATCGCCTGGTTGCGCGCGGCGTCGGCGCGCAGCTGCGCGGTGTTGTCGGTGGCCATGTAGCCGGGGGCGATGGCGTTGATATTGACGCCCTTGGCGCCCCACTCGTTGGCCAGCAGGCGGGTGATGCCGGCGATGCCGGACTTGCTGGCGGTGTACGAGGGCACGCGGATGCCGCCCTGGAACGACAGCATCGAGGCGATGTTGATGATCTTGCCGCTGCCCTGGGCGATGAAGTGGCGGCCGGCGGCCTGGCACATGAAGAACGCGGACTTGATGTTGACGTTCATGACGTCGTCCCAGTCCTGCTCGCTGAAGTCCACCGCGTCGGCGCGGCGGATCAGCCCGGCGTTGTTGACCAGGATGTCGAGGCGGCCGAGCCCCGCCAGGGTCTCGTCGAGGATGCGCTGCACCGGGTCGATGCTGATCAGGTTGGCCTCGATGGCGACGAAGCGGCGGCCCAGCGCTGTGACCTTGGCCTCGGTCTCGGTGGGCGCGGCGATGCCGGCGGCGGCGATGTCGGCGCCGGCCTGCGCCAGCGCCACGGCGATGCCTTGGCCGAGGCCGGTGTTGGCGCCGGTGACCAGGGCGACCTTGCCTTCGAGACTGAACGGGTGGGTCATTGCGTGGACTCCTTGAGGGAATGCGGACGACGGGAATGGGAGCGGCGCGCGGGACGGCGGCCTACTTGAGCTGGCAGATGTCCAGCACGTGCATGTCGGTGTAGTCGAGGTTCTCGCCGCCCATCGCCCAGATGAAGGCGTAGTTGGCGGTGCCGGCGCCCATGTGGATCGACCACGGCGGCGACACCACGGCCTCGTTGTTCTGCACCACGATGTGGCGCTGCGCGTCCGGCTCGCCCATGAAGTGGTAGACGCGGTCGTTGGCGCCGAGGTCGAAGTAGAAATAGACCTCGCTGCGGCGGTCGTGCAGGTGCGGCGGCATGGTGTTCCAGACGCTGCCCGGCTTGAGCACGGTCAGGCCCAGCAGCAGCTGCGAGGACTGGCAGGTGGCCGGCACGATGTACTGGTAGATGGTGCGTTCGTTGCTGGTCTCCAGCGCGCCGCGGTCCAGCGCCACCGCCTCGGCGATCGACAGCCGCTTGGTGGCGAAGCGCGCGTGCGCCGGCGTGGAGGCCAGATAGAACTGCGCCGGGTTGGCCGCGTCGTCGGAGGCGAACACCACCTCGGCGCTGCCCATCGCCACGTACAGGCCGTCCTTCGGGCCCAGCGGATACACGGTGCCGTCGACGGTGACGGTGCCGCTGCCGGCGCCGACGTTGATCACGCCCAGCTCGCGCCGCTCCAGGAACGGGTGGCCGGCGGCCGAGGCCGGCTCGGTCTGCGCCGGCAGCGTCAGCGCCCGCGTGCGCGGGGCGGCGCCGCCGAGCACGAAGCGCTCGTAGTGGGTGTACTTCAGGGTCACCGCGTCGTCCACGAACAGGCCGTCGAGCAGGTAAAGGTCGCGCAACTGGTCGTTGCTGGCGCCCTTGATCGCGTCGGGATGGGTCGCGTAGTGGGTCTTGCAGTACAGGGACATGGGGCGCTCCAGTGCAGGCGACGGCATGTGGCAGCCCGCCACGGAAGACAGTCTAGCGGGTCTGGTAAACCGGTGTCATTCCGCAGTGCACGAAGGGCGGCGATTGGGGAGTCGGGATTCGGGATAAGAGCGCTGCGGCGCTCGCTGATGGCGTGCTAGCCGGGCGGCAGCGGCTGGCCGACGTCGATGCGGTTGCCGTCGGGGTCGGCGAAGACGAAGCAGCGCAGGCCGAAGTCGGCATCGCGGATCGCCTTGATGATGCGCACGCCCTGCGCCTGCAGGCCGTCGTACAGGGCCGCGGCGTCGTCGACGATCAGGTGGGCGACGTTGCTGGTGCTGCCGCGGTGGTCGGGACGCAGGGTCAGGTGCAGTTCGGCGTCGTCCTTCTTCAGGATCACGAAACCGACCGGATTGCCGTTCTGGAACACGCTGCGGAAGCCCAGGCGCTCGGTGTAGAAGGCGACGGCGCGGGCGATCTCGGCGACGGGCACGGTCGGCGCCAGGCGGCCGAAACGGACCGCGACGGGGGCGGGGATGGGGGACGACATGGCGAAGGCTCCTCGCAGGAAGGCCGCGCGGTCCGCCCGGGCGGTGCCGGAACGGAGCGGGCCTTCGATGGGCGGAGCGGTGTCCGCACGGTCGGCGGCAGTGTAGACCGTTTGCGGCGAGTCGGGAGGCGGTGGGGGACACGTGCCCTGGCCGACATGTGGGTGCGACGCATGGATGGCGTTGAAACGCGCACGCCCCGCGGTCAGCGGACGCTTCACTGCTGCCTGGGAACGGCTCCCGGTCTGCCGGGAATCGTTCGCCGCGGCAGTTCGGTTCGTGCGCGTCGCGGCTGAAGCCGCTCCCACAGGAATGCGCTGGGCCTCCCTGTGGGAGGGACTTCAGTCCCGACGACGGAGGGTGTCAGTCGGCTTTCGGCTTCGCTTGTCGCGTCTGCACGACCGTCAACTCCCCACAAAGCGCCGACACCCGCATTGCAGGTCGCTGACGCCGCTCCCGCAGCGGCGGATGCGCATGCGGCGGAGCCAGGCGAACTGCCTGGGCGAGAATCACGCATCTCGCCGTGTCGTCGCGAGCGCCTGGCAGGCCGCAAGCCTCCGTCTGCCACCGCGTGCTGCGGCGCGCCGCTGCGCTGCCGCGCTCAGTCTTCCGGCGGCTGGCAGGAGTCGCGCACGATCAGGTGCGGGCGCACGCTGGCCACCGCCAGCGACGGCGTGCCCTCGGGCTGGATCAGCATGGCCGCGGCGGTGCGGCCGGTGTCGCGGGTATGCCGGCGCACCGAGGTCAGCGACGGCCACAGCCGCGAAGCCAGCGGGCTGTCGTCGTAGCCGATGATCGACAGCTGGCGCGGGATGTTGATGTTGGCGCGCAGCGCGACCTTGTACACGCCGGCGGCCATTTCGTCGTTGCCGGTGAAGATCGCGCTGGGCCGCTGCTTGCCCAGCAACAGCTTCTCCGCGGCGGCCACGCCCGATTCGAAGGTGTAGCCGGCTTCGACGATGCGCGCCGGCGGCAGTTCGATGCCGCGCCGGGTCAGCGCGTCGATGAAGCCAGCGGTGCGCTCGTGCGCGGAGCGGTAGGCGCTGGGGCCGGTGATCAGGGCGATGTCGCGGTGGCCCAGTGACAGCAGGTAGTCGGCGGCCTCGGCGGCGCCGTCGCGGTCGTGGGTGACCACCATCTGCGAGGTGTCGTCCAGCGGCAGCGAGGCGATGCGGGTGTAGCGCACGCCGATGCCGGCGAGCATGTCGGCCAGGGCCTGGTCCTCGGAGGCGCGCGGCACCAGGATCACCCCGTGCAGCTTCTGCTGCTGCACGAAGCGGCGCACGCCCTCGATGTAGCCGGGACTGCGGCTGTCGCAGGGATGCACCACCAGCTCGAAGCTGGAGCCGCGCAGTGCGTCCAGCGCGCCGTACTGCATGTCCACGATGTACTGCGCGGTGGGGTTGTCGTAGACCATGCCGATCAGGAACGAGCGACGGAACGCCAGCCCGCGCGCCAGCGGGTCCGGCGCGTAGCCGACCTCGCGCATCAGCGCCTCGACCTTCTCGCGGGTGTCTTTGCGCACCAGCGGCGAGTTGTTGATGATCCGCGACACGGTCTTCTTCGACACCCCGGACAGGCGCGCGATGTCGTTGATCGTCGCGGCCTTGCCGTGGGCGGAAGCGGGAGCATCGACGGAACGGGGCTTGTTCGGCGCCATGGACGGAAAACCGGGCGAAAGAAAGGGGATTCTACTGGGTGTCATGTTCGCTCCTGCGCACGGTCACGGAAGCGGTGCAGGCGCACCGCCCCGGTGACCGGCCGCGGCGCCGCCAAGGCCGGCAGCGGCGATCGGCGCGAACGGCCCGCGGTCACCCGCCTGACGCGAGCCGGCGCCGCCGGGCCGGCTCAGGCGCGCAGCGCGCGCGGCAGCCACAGCGACAGCTCCGGGAAGAACGCCACGATCAGCAGCACGCACAGCGCCGCCAGCCAGAACGGCCAGATGGTGCGCATGCTCTGGGCCACGGTGATCTGCCCGATCGAGGTGCCGATGAACAGCACCGAGCCCACCGGCGGGGTGATCAGGCCGATGCCGCCGGCCAGCACCATCACCAGGCCGAAATGGATCGGGTCGATGCCGTAGGCCTTGGCTACCGGCAGGAAGATCGGCGTGCAGATCAGGATCTTCGGCGCCAGGTCCATGAACATGCCCAGCAGCAGCAGCATCACCACGATCATCAGCAACACGGTGTGCTGGCTGTGGGCGATGGACTGCAGGAAGTGCACCGCCGCCGCCGGTACCTGCAGGTAGGCCAACAGCCAGCCGAACACCGCCGCGGTGGCGATCACGAACAGGATCACCCCGGTGGTGCGCGCGGCATGCGTCACCGCGCCGAAGAACTCCGCCCAGCGCAGCTGCCGGTACAGCAGCGCGGTGACCAGCAGCGCGTACACCACCGCGATCGCCGCGCTCTCCACCGCGGTGAAGATGCCGGCGCGGATGCCGACGAAGATCAGCGCGACCAGGCCCAGGCCCGGCAGCGCGCCGACCAGGCGCAGCGCCACCGCGCGCCAGCCCGGGAACGCCTCGGTGCCGTAGCCGCGCGAGCGCGCCACCGCGTAGCCGGTGAGCATCATCGCCGCGGTCATCAACAGCGCCGGGACGATGCCGGCGGCGAACAGGTCGGCGATCGACAGGCCGCCGCCGGCCGCGGCCGAGAACAGGATCAGGTTGTGCGAGGGCGGGACCAGCAGCGCGACCAGCGCCGCGGTCATGCTCACGTTGACCGCGTAGTCGCGGTCGTAGCCGCGGTTGATCATCTGCGGAATCATGGTGCCGCCGACCGCCGAGACGTCGGCGATGGCCGAGCCGGACACGCCGCCGAAGAACAGCGAGGACAGCACGCTGACCTGGCCCAGGCCGCCACGCATGCGCCCGACCAGCGAGGACGCCAGCGCGATCAGGCGGTCGGAGATGCCGCCGCGCAGCATCAGTTCGCCGGCGAAGATGAACAGCGGGATCGCGATCAGCGACGCCGAGCCGCTGCCGGCGGAGATCTGCTGCACCAGCACCACCGCCGGCAGGTCCAGATACAGCAGCGTGGCCAGCGCGGCCGTGCCCAGCGCGTATGCCACCGGCACGCCGATCAGCAGCAGCACCACGAACAATCCCAATAGGATGGCGATGGCCATGCTCAGTTCCTCCCCATGGTGGTGCCCGGGCGCAGCACCCGCCAGGCCTGGTACAGCGCGAACACGCTCATCAGCGCGCCGCCGATCGACAGCGGCAGGTAGTTGATGCTCTGCGGCATCTGCGCGCCGGCCATCTTGATGTTCAGCCCGTCCAGCAGCAGCACCGCGCCCCACCACGCGATCACCGCACCGATGGCGGCCACCAGCAGCGGGCGCACCAGGTCGATGACGCGGCGCAGGCTGGCGTGCAGCGTCTCGGCCAGCAGGAAGAAGCCGAAGTGGCGACGGGTGTGCACGCCGGCGGCGGCGCCCAGGCTCATCGCCGTGCTCAGCAGCAGCAGCGTCACCGGCTCGGTCCAGCTCGGCGAGTCGTTGAGCACGTAGCGGGTGAACACCTGCCAGCCCTGCACCACCACCAGCCCGAGCAGGGCGGCGGCGGCGGTGCCGATGGCGAGGTTGGCGATCCGGTCCAGCAGCCGCTGCAGCGGCGGCACCGGGAGGGCGGGGGCGTGGTCGGTCATCGGCATGGGCTCAGGCGAAATCGCGAATGCGGCGGTAGAGGGCTTCGATCTCCGGCTGCTGCCGGTACTCGGCCAGCAGCGGCGCGGCGGCCTTGCGGAAGGCCGGCATGTCCACCTCGTTGATGGCCACGCCGTAGTCGATCACCTGCTGCCGCGCCTGCGCCTCGGAGGCGTCCCACAGCCGGCGCATCACCGTCACCGACTGCCGCGCCGTCTCCAGCACCAGCGCGCGCTGGTCCGGCGTCAGCGTCTCGAAGCTGCGCCGGGACATCACCAGCACGTCCGGCGCGTACGAGTGATCGCTCTGCGACCAGTAGTGCGCGGCCTCGAAGTGGCGGCTGGACTGGAAGCTGCGCATGTTGTTCTCGGCACCGTCGATCATGTGCGTTTCCATCGCCGAGAAGGTCTCGCCCAGCGACATCGGCGTCGGGTTGGCGCCGAGCATGCGCATCAGCTTGAGGAAGATGTCCGAGTTCGCCACGCGCAGCTTGAGCCCGTGCAGGTCCTTGGGCTGCCGCAGCGGATGCTTGGTGTTGTAGAAGCAGCGCGCGCCGGAGTCGTAGATCGCCAGCCCGACCAGGTCGCGCTGTTCGAAGCTGCGCAGGATGCTGTCGCCGACGTGGCCGTCGATCGCGCGGCGCAGGTGCGCCACCGAGTCGAACACGTACGGCAGGCACAGCGCCTGGGTCAGCGGGAAGGCGTTGTTCAGCGCGCCGGAATACACGCGGGTGATGTCGATGGCGCCGAAGCGCGCCATGTCGATCGCCTCCGCCTCGCGACCGAGCTGGCCGGAGTGATACTCGCGCAGGCGCAGGCGGCCGCCGGTCTTCTGCTCCAGGATCTGCCCGAACCAGCGCACCGCCTCCACGGTGGGGTAGTCGGCCACGTGCACGTCGGTGGCGGTGAGCAGGCGCGTACCGCTACCGCCGGCCTGCGCCAGCGCACCCAGCGGCACGCCGGCCGCGGCCGCCGCGGTCAGGCCCGCGCCCAGGAATCGTCTACGAGTGATCATGCTGCGCCCTCCCGCGCGTCATTGCCGTCGCCAGCCTAGGCCGCGACTGCCTTGCAGTGAAGTTCGCCGTAGCCGTCGAAGCGGATCGTCGCCTGCTGGCCGATGGCGATGTCGTGGATACCGGTGGCGTTGCCGGTGGCGATCAGCTCGCCGCGGCGCAGCGGCCGGCCACGCCTGGCCGAGCGCGCCAGCGCGAACGCGAACGCCGCACGCAGGCCGCCCGGCAACAGCGTGGCGCCGCCGGTGCCCACGCACTGACCCTCGATCCAGGTCTCGGCGCGCAGCGCGGTCTCGTCCAGCGCGGTCCAGTCCGGCACCTGCGGCCCCAGCAGCAGGCCGTTGTTGTTGCCGAAATCGGAGATCACCACGCGCGGCCCCAGCTGGTTGATCGTGGCCAGCGGGCTGCTCGCCACCTCGACGCCGACGAACAGCGTCGCCGGCACCTGCGCGGCCTGCTGTGGAGTCCAGTCCAACTGGTCGGCCGGCACGTCCGCGTCCAGGCGCAGTACGTACTCGGCCTCGACCGCGCCGAAGCCGCCGTCGAACACCGGGATGTCCGTTGTTCCACCGGTAGCATTCCACAGCGCAGCCGCGAAGATCGGGCCCAGCAGGCGCTCGTCCCCGGAGTGGTCGCGACGCTCGGCGGCGATGTAGCCGACCTTCCAGCCGACCACACGGTCCGGCCATTGCGCGATCGCCAGGTCCTGCACGCGATAGGCGGTCTCCAGATCGTCGGGGATGACACCGGGGAAATCGGGCAACGAGCGGCCCTGGCGACGGGCCTGGACGAAGCGGGCCGCGATGTCGGCCAACGCGGGCGGTGGCGTCTGCGACGGGCCGGAAGAAAGGCTCAAGGGCATCTCCGCAAGGAATGTGGGGGATCGGAATTGCTGCGCCGCGCATCGACAGCGCGTTGCGCCGTTGTATATGGTAAACCGGTGTCATTGGCAATGTGCGGTGCGGCAAAAGGCCGGGAATCGGGAATCGGGAATCGGGAATCGGGAATCGGGAATCGGGAATCGGCAACAGCAACAGCAACAGCAACAGCGATACAGCGCCATGCGTTGGCGCAGGCGGCGCGCACACTGGGGCCATCGTGCCCTCGGCCACGCGCCGCGGGTTTCTTCCATCCACGACGAGATCTCGATGATGTCGGCCCGACTCCTCGCCACCCGCCTACGTCCCGCCGAACCACTGTCCCCATCCTGCGGCGGGCGCCGGCCCCGCTCCGGCATCGCCCTGCTGGCGGCGCTGTGCCTGTTGCTGGGCGCCCTCGGCCCGGCGGCAGCGGCCGAGCGCGCGGCCAGCGAGAGCGCCGCCGAGGTGGCGGCGCGGCTGCCGCTGTGGCCCGGTCCGGCGCCGGGGTCGACGGCCGGCTCCGAGCAAGCGCATCTGGTCGAGCGCAGCGACGACCCGGCCCTGCCCGATCGCGCGCTCAGAGGCCGCTATCAGCCCTATCTGGTGGTGTACCGGCCGAAGACGCCGAACGGCAGCGCCCTCCTGGTCGCGCCCGGCGGCGGCTATGCGCGCGTGGTGCTGGACAAGGAAGGCACGGCCTTGGTGCCGATCTTCGCCGAACAAGCCGGCATCACCCTGTTCGTGCTGCGTTACCGGCTTCCCGACGCAGCCGTCGACGGCGCCGCGGCGCGCGACCAGCCGCTGGCCGACGCGCAGCGCGCGCTGCGCCTGATCCGCGCGCATGCCGCCGATTACGGCGTGGATCCGCAGCGCATCGGCGCGATCGGCTTCTCCGCCGGCGGCCACGTCGCCGCCAGCCTCGGCGCCCGCTACGACGACGTGGTGTATCCGGCGCGCGATGCGATCGACCGGGTCAGCGCGCGGCCGGATTTCCTGTTGCTGCTGTACCCGGTCATCGACATGGGTAGCGGCACCGCGGCGCACACCGGCTCGCGGCTGCGGCTGCTGGGCCGCCATCCGGACGCGGCGACCATGGCCGCCTACTCGCTGCAGAACCGGGTGCATGCCGGCATGCCGCCGACCTTCCTGGTGCACGCGCAGGACGATCCGGTAGTGCCGGAAGAGAACAGCCTGCTGTTCTACCAGGCGCTGCGCCAGGCCGGGGTGCCGGCCGAGCTGCACCTGTTCGCGCACGGCGGCCATGGC
>NZ_NMPP01000114.1:0-19047 GCF_009192885.1 Xanthomonas sp. LMG 12462
TGGCGGTGACCGAGTGGCGGGTGATGGCGGTGCTGGCGCTGTATCCGGGGCTGTCGGCCGGCGAGGTCTCCGAGCGCACCGCGATGGACAAGGTGGCGGTGAGCCGGGCGGTGGCGCGGCAGCTGGAGCGTGGCTTCATCCAGCGCGAGACCCACGGCGACGACCGCCGCCGCTCGGTGCTGCACCTGACCGCGGCCGGGGTGGAGGTGTACCAGGTGGTGGCGCCGATGGTGCTGGAATGCGAACGGCGCCTGCTGGCGCCCTTCAGCGAGGACGAGCAGCGCCTGCTGAACCGGCTGATCGACCGCCTGGCGGCCGAGGGCCTGCCGAGCATGACCGGGCGCTGAGGCGCCGGGGCCCGTGCACTGCGGGCCTTTGACGTCGCAGGAGCGGCTTCAGCCGACCGAGCATTCCTGGGAAGCCCGGTCGCGGCTGATCCCACAAAAGGGGACAAGACCCGCTCCTACGAGAATTGTGCTTCGCGGCCGCTCAGGCCTTCGGCGGCGCCCATTCCTTGAGGAAGTCCGAGAACTTCCTGCGGTCGTAGTCCTTGCCCTTCTGCAGGTCGGCGAGCACCTGCGAGTGCAGCAGCTTGCCGTCGGCGTCGAGCACCAGCAGGTGCGGGAAGTCGACGATCTTCGGGTACTGCGCCATGAACGCCTCGTTCTTGTTGGCATCGCTGACGTTGACCTTGACCCAGACGAAGTTGGCGTCGCGGAAGCTGCGCAGCTCCGCATCGCCCTCGATGAAGGTGTCCAGGGTGTGGCACCAGTCGCACGCCTCGTTGCCCACGTCGAGCAGGATGCGCTTGCCGCCGCGCTTGGCCTCGACCATGGCGGTGTCCAGGTCGTCGGCCGGATTGCGCTGCGGATCGAACTGCGCGCCCAGGGCCTTGGCCGCGGCCACGTCGGCGGCGGCCGGGGTATTGCCCGAGGCCACCGGCTGGTTGGGATCGGCCACCGGCGGCTTCTGCACCGAGGTGTCCAGCGGCTTGGCCGGCGCCTGCGCGTCGGGCGGCGCCGCGGTCTGCCCGCACGCGCTCAGCGCCAGCATCGCCGCCAGGGCAGCGCAGATCGTCTTGTTCATCGCCATTGCGTCGTCCTCAGGTTACTTCACACCGTGCATCAGCTTGCTGATCAGCGGCGCGATCAGGAACAGCACCACGCCGGCGCCCAGCAGCGCCCAGAAGCCGAAGGTATACCCGCCCAGCGCGGACGACACGGTCATGCCGCCTTCGCCGCTGACATGGCTGGCGAAGATGCCGGACAGGTTGTTGCCGATGCCGGTGGACAGGAACCAGCCGCCCATGCCGAAGCCGACCAGCCGCACCGGCGCCAGCTTGGTCACCATCGACAGCCCGATCGGCGACAGGCACAGCTCGCCCACCGACTGGATGACGTAGACCATGAACAGGGTCCAGAACGGGATCTTGCCGGCGTCGTTGACCAGGCTCGACAGCGCGAACATCAGCAGCAGGAAGGCCAGGCCGTTGAACGCCAGGCCGAGCGCGAACTTGCGCGAGATCGAGGGATTGAAGCGGCCGGCCTTGACCCAGATCCAGGCGATGACCGGCGCCAGGGTGATGATCGCCAGCGAGTTGACCGACTGGAACCACGCGGTCGGGAAGGTCCAGTCGCCGAACTGGCGGTTGACGATCTCGTCGGCGAGGAAGGTGAAGGAACTGCCGGCCTGCTCGAAGAACATCCAGAACAGCACGTTGAAGGCGAAGATGATCAGCATCGCGATGACCTTGTCGCGCGCCACCTTGCCGTTGCGGATGCCTTCCACCAGCAACATGATCGCCAGGGCCACGAACATGGTGCTGAGGATCCACTGCAGCACTTCGGCGCCGGCGGCCAGCGCCAGGTACACCGCCGGGACCGCCACCAGCATGCCCAGCAGCACGTAGACCACGCGCATGCCGCCGGCACCGCCCGGCAACGGCGCGCCGATGCCCTTGAGCTGGCGGCGGCCGAACCAGAACCACACCAGGCTGATCAGCATGCCGATGCCCGAGGCGATGAACACCATCTTGTAGGACGGCATCGCTTCGGTGCCGAACACCTTCTCGGCCAGCTGCTGGGTCAGCCACGGCGCGATCATCGCGCCCAGGTTGATGCCCATGTAGAAGATGGTGAAGCCGCTGTCGCGGCGCGGATCGGCGGCGCTGTACAGCTTGCCGACCATGGTCGAGATGTTGGGTTTGAACAGGCCGTTGCCGACCACGACGGTGGCCAGGCCCAGTTCGAAGATCTGCGGGTTGGGCACGGAGATCAGGAACAGGCCGGTGGACATCACCGCCGCACCGACCAGGATCGAGCGCTGGTAGCCGAGCACCCGGTCGGCGATGTAGCCGCCGAAGATCGCCGCCGCGTACACCAGTGCCAGGTAGGCGCCATAGGTGGCGCTGGCCAAGGCCTGGCCCGAACCCTGGCCGCCATGGAACTGCGCCACGATGTACAGCACCAGCGCCCAGCGAATGCCGTAGAACGCGAAGCGCTCCCAGAACTCGGTCATGAACAGCATCCACAGCGGACGCGGATGCCCCAGCAGGGTCTTGAATTCGGGCGGTTGCGCTGACGGCGGCTGCGGTGAGGCGGGGTGGTTCGACGCGACGACGTCAACGCTCATGCGGTGTTCCCTTGCGTATTCAGGATGGGCTGGGGCGGTGCGTCCGGCCAGGCCGGGCAACGGGCGAGGATCACCGAGCGACGGCGTGGCGTCAAATGCGTGGTGGGGCCGGGACTCGGGACCCGGGGCCCGGGACCCGGAAAGGCGGGCCCCCGAAGGCCAGGGATTCCGGGCGAGAAGACGATGTGCGCATGCGGTACACCAGCTTCCACGCGGCACGCTACGCGGAAAGACGAACGCATCCGACCACGACGCAGCGCAGCAAGGCCGAGCGGCGCCTGCCAGCGCGCTCCACTACGGCGCTTGCGACGCCCCATCCGGGTCCCGGGTCCCGAGTTCCGGGTCCCGGGTCCCGAGTTCCGGGTCCCGGCTTTCCAGCCCCACCGACGTCCGCACCTCGAACAGTTCCGGAAAGAAGGTCAGCGCCAGCGCCTGCTGCAGGAAGCCGACGCCGCTGGAGCCGCCGGTGCCGCGCTTGAAGCCGATCACCCGCATCACCGTGCGCATGTGGCGGAAGCGCCACAGCTGGAACTGGGTCTCCAGGTCCACCAGGTCCTCGCACAGCGCGTACTCGCGCCAGTAGCGGTCGGTGTTCTCGTAGATGCGCTCGAACACCGGGCGCAGCAGCGAGTCGCTGACGTGCGGCTGGCGCCAGTCGCGGGCGTGGTACGACGCCGGCACCGCGTGGCCGAAGCGGGCCAGGTAGCGCAGGAACTCCTCGTACAGGCTGGGCGCCTCCAATACCGCCTGCAGCGCCGCCTGGCCCTGCGGGTCGTGGTCGAACACCGGCAGCATCTGTGCGTTCTTGTTGCCGAGCATGAATTCGATGGTGCGGTACTGCAGCGACTGGAAGCCGGAGGACGGACCCAGCACGTCGCGGAAGCCCATGTACTCGGACGGGGTCAGGGTCTCCAGCACCGACCACTGCTCGGTCAGCAGGCGCAGCACCTGCTTGCTGCGCGCCAGCACCTTGCGGCATTGCCACACCTCGTCGCGCTGCAGGTGCCCGATTGCCGCGCGCAGTTCGTGCGCCAGCAGCTTCAGCCACAGCTCGGAGGTCTGGTGCTGGACGATGAACAGCAGTTCGTCGTGGTGCGGCGGGCTCGACAACGGCTGCTGCGCCGACAGCAGCCGGTCCAGGCGCAGGTAGCCGCCGTAGGTCAGGCGGCCTTCCAGGTCGGTGTGGATGCCGGCTTCGAGCGGGCGCTGGTTCTGTTCGACGGGCATGGGCGGCGTGGGCGTTCCGGGCCGGCAAGGGTACCGCAGCGACGAATGTCACACATTCGTCAGCACCGGCTGACAAACTCCGGCACAATCGTCGGCGGCGCCTGGGGGGTGCCGTCGGTTCATCTGCGTAAGAGCGGCTAACGAAACTACTGCGCAGCCACCAGGCGGGCGCGGACGGTGCTCGGAATCCTCATGTACCACTCGTACACTGCGGTTCCTCCGCGCCGTCCGCACCCACCTGGCGACTGCTCGCTACGTTTCGTTCGCCACTCTTAAGTCCACGTCTTCAAGGATTGGGGAGATCTTGTTCATGCGAACCATGCTGCTTCGAGCTGCAGTGTTGTCGTGCGCGCTGGGTGGTGCCGGGTACGCCCAGGCCCAGGTGGTCATCAGCCAGGTCTATGGCGGTGGCGGCAACAGCGGCGCCACCTACAAAAGCGATTTCGTCGAATTGCACAACAACGGCAGCGAGGCGGTGAGCCTGGCCGGCTGGTCGGTGCAGTACGCCTCGGCCACCGGCAGCAGCTGGCAGGTCACCACGCTCAGCGGCAGCATCGCGCCGGGCGGCTACTACCTGGTCAAGCAGGCCGACGGCAGCGGCGGCAGCGCCGCGCTGCCCACGCCCGACGCCACCGGCACCATCGCCATGAGCGGCAGCGCCGGCAAGATCGCGCTGAGCAAGAGCAGCGCCGCGCTGAGCGGCGCCTGCCCGGCCGGCAACGCCGACTTCGTCGGCTACGGCAGCAGCGCCAGCTGCGCCGAAGGCAGCTCCCCGACCGCCGCGCCCAGCAACACCCTGGCGGTGCTGCGCGGCAACGGCGGCTGCACCGACAGCGACAACAACAACGCCGACTTCGCCACCGGCGCGCCGACCCCGCGCAACAGCGCCGCGCCGGTCAGCCTGTGCGGCGGCGGCAACCAGCCGGTGGCCAGCGTGGCCAACGTCAGCCGCGCCGAAGGCGACAGCGGCAGCAGCGCGTTCGTGTTCACGGTGACGCTGAGCCAGCCGGCCGGCAGCGCCGGTGTGACTTTCACCGTCGCCACCCGAGACGGCACCGCCACTGCCGGCAGCGACTACCAGGCACTGGCCGCGACCCAGGTGACCATCCCGGCCGGCGAAAGCAGCGCCGAGGTGCGCGTGCTGGTCAACGGCGACACCAGCAACGAACCCGACGAGACCTTCTACCTCGACATCACCGGCGTCAGCGGTGCGCTGCCGTCCACGCTGACCGCCAGCGGAGTGATCCTCAACGACGACTTCAACCTGGTGCCGATCCACAGCATCCAGGGCAGCGGCGCGCGCTCGCCGCTGGTCGGCCAGGTGGTCGCCACCAGCGGCATCGTCACCGCGCGGCGCAGCGCCGGCTTCTTCCTGCAGACGCCCGACGCTCAGGCAGACGCCGACCCGCTCACCTCCGAAGGCATCTACGTCTACACCGGCAGTGCGCCGCCGGCCGAGGCCGCGGTGGGCAATTCGGTGCGGGTGCAGGCCACGGTGGTCGAATATGTGCCCAGCACCGACCCCAGCCAGCCGCCGCTGACCGAACTGACCTCGCCGACGGTGCTGCTGCAGTCCACCGGCAATCCGCTGCCGGCCGCGGTCGAGCTGACCACCCGTTTCCCCGACCCGAACGGCGCCTACGACCAGCTCGAGCGCCTGGAAGGCATGCGCGTCACCGTGCCCAGCCTGACCGTTAACACGCCGACCCTGGGCAATGTCAACGAGACCAACGCCAGCGCCACCAGCAATGGCGTGTTCCATGCCGTGGTCACCGGCCTGCCGCGCGCCTGGCGCACCGCCGGCGTGCAGCAGCCCGACGCGCTGCCGGCCGGCTCGCCGGCCGATGTGCCGCGCTGGAACACCAGCCCGCAGGTGATCGCGGTCGGCAGCGCCGGCCTCGGCGGCCAGCGCATCGACGTGGCCGCCGGCTGCACCGTGCTCGGCGTCAGCGGCCCGCTGGACTACAGCTTCCGCCGCTACACCATCTACCCGGAAACCGCGCCCACCGTGCAGTGCGACGGCGCCGACCAGCCCAAGGCCGCCCCCGCGCCGCAGGCCGACGACGTCAACATCGCCACCTACAACATGGAGCGCTTCTTCGACGACCAGAACGACCCGGCGATCGGCGAACCGGTGCTGACCGCGGCCGCCTACCAGGCACGCCTCAACAAGGCCTCGCTGGCGATCCGCAACTACCTCAACACCCCCGACATCCTCGGCACGGTGGAGATCGAGAACCTGAGCGTGCTGCAGACCCTGGCCGACCGGGTCAACCGCGACGCGGTGGCCGCCGGCCAGCCCGATCCGCAGTACGTGGCCTACCTGCAGGAAGGCAACGACGTGGGCGGCATCGACGTCGGCTTCCTGGTCAAGACCGCGCAGATCGGTGCCGGCATCGCCCGCGTCGAGGTGGTCTCGGTGAGCCAGGAAGGCAAGGCCGCCACCTGGACCGAGCCGAGCGGCACCGTCAGCCTGCTCAACGACCGTCCGCCGCTGCTGCTGAAGGCGGTGGTGCATTTCGCCGACGGCCGTGCGCTGCCGCTGACCGTGGTCGAGGTGCACCAGCGTTCGCTCAACGGCGCCGAGACCGACGACGCCAGCGGCCAGCGCATCCGCGCCAAGCGCCAGGCGCAGGCGGTGTTCCTGGCCAACCTGCTGCAGGCGCGCCAGGCCGCCGATCCGACCGAGCAGTTGCTGGTGATGGGCGACTTCAACGCCTTCGAGTTCAACGACGGCTATGTCGATGCGATGGGCACCATCACCGGCCTGCCGGCGCCCGACGCGCAGACCGTGGTCGGCGGCGACGGCGCCACCCTGGTCGATCCGGCGCTGTACAACCTGACCCTGCTGTCGACGCCGGACCAGAGCTACTCCTACGCCTACGACGGCAACGTGCAATCGCTGGACCACATCCTGGCCAACCGTGCGCTGATGCGCTCGGCGCAGATCGCCGGTCTCAGCGAAGCCCATGCGCGGCTCAACGCCGACTTCCCGGCCGTGGCCCGCAACGACGCCAACTCGCCGGCGCGGCTGTCCGACCACGACCCGGCGGTGGTGCTGATCAAGCTCAAGCCGCTGGAGCGCGCCGACCTGAGCCTGCGCGTGAGCGCCGCCAACGCGTCGGTCTATGCCGGCGACACCATCCGCTACAGCGTGGAACTGGCCAACGCCGGTCCGGACGCGGCGCGTGCGGCGGCAGTCGCCTTCGCCCTGGACGCGGCGGTGGCCCCGAGCGTGACCGCCGCCCCGGGCTGGGACTGCGCCGCGCCGGAGGTGGCTGCGCAGACCGTGGTCACCTGCAGCACCGCGCAGTTCGCCGCCGGCACCACGCCGCGCTTCGAGGTGGCGGTGCCGGCCGGCACCGCCCTGGTCGGGCGCAGCCTGAGCCTTGCCGCATCGGTGGCCTCGCAGACCGAGGACCCCAACCCCGGCGACAACGGCGGCGGCGCCACCGTGGCGGTGCAGGCGCGTCCGGCCGGCGACCTGGCGGTGTCGATCGACGGCCCGGCCACCCTGCCGTTCTTCGCCTTCTTCGCCGACTACCGCATCGACGTGCGCAACCACGGCAATGCGCCGGTGCAGGGCGCCAGCCTGGAGATCGACGGCAGCACCCTGTCGGCGCTCACCGCGCTGGTGCCGCCGCGCGGCTGGCAGTGCGTGCGGCAGAACCACGGCCTGCGCAGCGCGCGCTTCCAGTGCCGCAGCGGCGCCGACCTGGCGCCGGGCGCCAGCGCCGCGTTCCGCCTGAGCCTGGCGACACGGCCGCTGCCGGCCGACCGCCAGATCGTGATCGGCGCCAGCGCCGGGTCGACCTCGGCCGATGCCGACCCGAGCGACAACAGCGCGCGCTTGAGCACCCGCGTGGAGGGGCTGCGCCTGTTCGGCCGCTGATCGCGGCAAGCGGTGCAGACGAAAGGGCGTGGCCGCAAGGCCACGCCCTTTTTGCTTGGGGCAACGCCACCCGGCGCCGATCACGCGCTGCCGAAAGCGCTATCGCGCAGGAGCGGCGTCAGCCTCGATGGGGGATTCCCGGTAACGCCCGTCGCGGCTGAAGCCGCTGTTACGAGGCGACGTCCATGCGGCTTGAGGGTGCGTAGCGGGCGATGCGCGATGCCCTTCCGCTGCTGCTGCACGTATACGCCTTCTGTCCTTGTCCGACACCCTCGCCTCCAGCGCGCGCACCGCACCGCTGGCATGTACCACCGCCACCGGTGGACACCCACGCGCACATGAACGGCATGCATCGCAGTGCAACATCGGCGATACCCAACGCCATCAATCGGCAACGCGGCGCGACCACGCTTTTCTTGTGCGATACGGCATCGCCGCGTGCTGCGGTGCACGACGGCTTTTGTGCACGGCTTCCTTAACATGCCGACTCATATCATTTGAAACTTGTTGTCGAGAGCGCCATCGCCATGAGCATCGCCGCCCAGTTCGAAATTGAGTTCCTGCAGTACCTCGACGCGGGCGGCCAGCCGGTCCGCGACGCGCTTCCGGCCGACTCGGCCAACCCGCAGACGCTGCTGGCGCTGTTCAAGCAGATGCTCTACGTGCGCACCTTCGACAGCAAGGCGGTGGCCCTGCAGCGCACCGGCAAGCTGGGCACCTACGCCTCCTGCCTGGGCCACGAGGCCACCCACATCGGCATCGGCGCGTCGATGCGCCGCGGCGACGTGCTGGCGCCCAGCTACCGCGAGTACGGCGCCATGTTCATGCGCGGCGTGCGCCCGCGCGAGATCCTGCTGTACTGGGGCGGCGACGAGCGCGGCAGCGACTTCCAGCGCGATTCCGACGCCGCCCGCGACTTCCCGATCTGCGTGCCGATCTCCACCCAGTGCCTGCACGCCGCCGGCGCCGCGCTGGCGTTCAAGCTGCGCGGCGAACCTCAGGTGGCAGTGGCCACCTGCGGCGACGGCGGCTCGTCCAAGACCGACTTCTATGCCGCGCTCAACTCCGCGGGCGCCTACCAGCTGCCGCTGATCCTGTGCGTGATCAACAACGGCTGGGCGATCTCGGTGCCGCGCAACGCGCAGACCGGCGCGCAGACGCTGGCGCAGAAGGGCCTGGCCGGCGGCCTGCACTGCCTGCAGGTGGACGGCAACGACCTGATCGCCGTGCTCGAAGCGATGCGCCAGGCGCGCGAGCGCGCGCTGGCCGGCCAGGGCGGCACGGTGATCGAGTTCATGACCTACCGCCTGTCCGACCACACCACCGCCGACGACGCGCGCCGCTACCGCGACGACGCCGAGGTCAAGCAGGCCTGGGAACGCGAGCCGCTGCTGCGCCTGCGCACCTGGCTGAGCGCGCAGGGCCTGTGGAGCGAAGAAGAGGAAGCAGCGTGGAAGCAGGAATGCGCGCGCCTGGCCGACATCGAACTCAACGCCTACCTGGAAACCCCGGTGCAGCCGGTGGAAGCCATGTTCGACTACCTGTACGCCGACCCGCCGCCGGACCTGCTCGCGCAGCGCGCCGAGGCCATCGCCCTGGAGCAGCGCCATGGATGAGTTGAGCCCCCGCCTCGCCGATCACACGGCCGCGCCTGCGGCCGGCACCGCCCACAGCGCCGCCACCGCGCGCGGAGACAGCCCGATGACCAGCACGCCCATTACCCTGATCGAAGCGGTGACCCAGGCGCTGGCCTGGGAACTGCAGCACGACCCGTCGGTGCTGGTGCTGGGCGAGGACGTGGGCGTCAACGGCGGCGTGTTCCGCGCCACCGCCGGCCTGCAGCAGCGCTTCGGCGCGCAGCGCGTGCTCGACACCCCGCTGGACGAGACCACCATCGCCGGGCTTAGCGTCGGCCTCGCCGCGCAGGGCATGAAGCCGGTGGCCGAGGCGCAGTTCGACGGCTTCGTCTATCCGATGGTCGATCACCTGATCTGCCACGCCGCGCGCCTGCGTACCCGTACGCGTGGCCGCCTGCACTGCCCGATGGTGCTGCGCGTGCCGTGGGGCGGCGGCATCCGCGCGCCGGAGCACCACAGCGAAGCCAACGAAGCCATCTTCACCAACGTGCCGGGCCTGCGCGTGGTGCTGCCGTCCTCGCCGCAGCGCGCCTACGGCCTGCTGCTGGCGGCGATCCGCGAGCCGGATCCGGTGATCTACATGGAACCCAAGCGCATCTACCGGCAGTACAAGGAAGTGGTCGCCGACGATGGCGAGGCGCTGCCGCTGGACGTGTGCTTCGTGCTGCGCGACGGCACCGACGTGACCCTGGTCGCCTGGGGCGCGCAGGTCAAGGAAGCGCTGGAGGCCGCCGACCGCCTCGCCGCCGACGGCATCAGCGCCGAAGTGATCGACGTGGCCACGCTACGCCCGCTGGACTTCGACACCATCGCCGAGTCGGTGGCGCGCACCGGCCGCTGCGTGATCGTGCAGGAAGCCCCGCGCAGCGCCGGCTTCGGCGCCGAGATCGCCGCGCGCCTGGCCGAGCAGTCGATGTACGACCTGGTCGCGCCGGTGCAGCGCGTGACCGGCTACGACACCCACATCCCGCTGTTCCGGCTGGAAATGAAGTACCTGCCGAGCACCGACAAGATCGTCGCGGCGGCCAAGCGGGCGATGGCCGCGGGTTGATATGCAGGCACGTTTGATCAGCGATTACCGCGCCGCCTATCCGCATCCGATCCGCATCGCCGCCGGCGAGCGGGTCGCGCTGGGCGTGCGCGACGAAGAGTGGCCGGCGTTCGTCTGGATCACCGGCACCGCCGGCAGCGCCGGCTGGGCGCCGCTGGCCTGGCTGCAGCCGACCGGCGACGGCCATGCCGTGGCGATGCGCGACTACGACGCGCGCGAACTCGATGCCGCGCAGGGCGACACCGTCGTCCTGCATCACGAATACGGCGACTGGTGGTGGGCCGAGCGCGCCGACGGCACGCAGGGCTGGCTGCCGGCACGCGACCTGGAACTGCTGGAAGAGACCACATGAGCCAAACCAAGAATTTCAATCTGCCCGACCTGGGCGAAGGCCTGCCCGACGCCACCATCGTCGAGTGGTTCGTCAAGGAAGGCGACACCATCCGGCTGGACGAGCCGCTGGTGTCGATGGAAACCGCCAAGGCGGTGGTCGAAGTGCCCTCGCCGGTCTCCGGCAAGGTGCTGAAGCTGGCCGGCGCGCCGGGCGACATCGTCGTGACCGGCAGCATGCTGGCGCAGTTCGCGCCCGACCCGAACCTGCCGCAGCGCGCCGAAGGCCAGGACACCGGCCATCACCATGGCGGCGCGGCACCAGCCGCGTCCGGCAAGGGCGCCGGCGCGGACACCGCTGCGGCCGACGACCGCGTGGTCGCCTCCGACGACGGCGGCGAACTGCACGACGCCGACAACGCGCAGGCCGCGGGCGAGCGCGACGATGCCGGCACCGTGGTCGGGGCGATGCAGAGTTCCAACACCGTGCACAGCGAGCAGGCCGTGTCGGTCGGCGGCGTACGCGCGATGCCGGCGGTACGCGCCTTGGCCAAGAAGCTCGGCGTGGACCTGGGCCGCGTGCGTGCCAGCGGCGCCGACGGCGCAGTCACCCTGGCCGACGTCAAGCAGGCCGCGGCCGATGGTTCGGCGAAAGCCGGCGCCGCTGCAGGAACGGCTTCGGCCGCGACTGCACGGAGCCCTGCCGTCGCGGCTGAAGCCGCTCCTGCGCCGGCCCGCACATCCCAGGCCGCACCCGCGCGCACCCCGCTCTCCGCCGCCGGCAAGCCGATGCGCACGCAGCCGCCGGGCGTGGCCATGCAGGGCCAGCCCGAGCCGCTGAAGGGCGTGCGCCGCAACATGGCGCGAGTGATGGCCGAGGCGCAGCGCCAGGTGGTGCTGACCACGCTCAACGACGATGCCGACCTGCACGCATGGGCGCCGGGCAACGACACCACCGGGCGCCTGGTGCGCGCGATCGTCGCCGCCTGCCAGGCGGTGCCGGCGCTCAACGCCTGGTTCGACGGCGAGGCGCTGACCCGCACCCTGCACGCGCACGTGGACATCGGCATCGCCGTGGACACCGACGACGGCCTGTTCGTGCCGGCCCTGCGCAACGCCGACATGCTCGATGCGCGCGGCGTGCGCGAAGGCATCAACCGCCTGCGCCAGCAGGTGGAGGCGCGCAGCATTCCGGCCTCGGAGCTGAGCGGCTACACGATCTCGCTGTCCAACTTCGGCATGTTCGCCGGCCGCTACGCCACCCCGATCGTGGTGCCGCCGTGCGTGGCCATCGTCGCCGCCGGTCGCGCCCGCCACCAGTTGGTGCCGGTGATGGGCGGCGTGGAGACGCACAAGATCCTGCCGCTGTCGCTGAGCTTCGACCATCGCGCCTGCACCGGCGGCGAAGCGGCGCGCTTCCTGCGCGCGATGATCGACGACCTGGCGCTGCCGGGCTGAGCGCCGGCCCTCTTGCAGATCAGCCGACCTGCCTGACGCCAGACGGTGCATCTGCTGCGCTGACGCAGTAGATGCACCGTCATGGTGGTATGCACCCCCATTGTGGGAGGGACTTCAGTCCCGACGCGACAAACAAAAAACGGCAGGGCTCAAGCCTTTCTATAGCCGATATCCCGGAGGTCACGTACACGGGGCATGTTCTCCGCGGTCTTCTAGAAATCGCGTCGTCATTCCCCGAGCAGTTCCAGCACAGCGCGTCGGGGCTGAAGCCCCTCCCACAGTGCAGGGATCAAGTGCTACCGGCGGTCCTGCATTGGTGCTGCCGATCACTCCGCATGCATTCGGTGCACATCCGCCGATCTGCATAAAACCAGACGGTGCATCTGCGCATCAGGTACAGCAGATGCGTCCCGTGTGGGAGGGACTTCAGTCCCGACGCGACGAACTAAAAGTACCGCGATTGAGGCCGTTCTGCATTGGATGCCTCGGAGGCCACGCAGAGGCGCGCGTGGTCTCTGCAGTCTTCTACACACTACGGGATGCTCTCCCGAGCAATTCCTGCACAGCGCGTCGGGGCTGAAGCCCCTCCCACAGTGCAGGGACCAAGTGCTACCGGCGGTCCGGCATTGGTGCTGCGATCGCTTCGCATGCATTCGGTGCACATCCGCCGACCTGCATGCACCGTGATGGCGAACCGCTTGGCGCGATTGCGCGTCACACGTCGCAGCGACGGCCATACCGCATCTGCTCGATGCAAAAATCCTGAACGCAACCTGTCTACCACGCGACGCGACGCCGCCGTTATGGTCGCTGCACAGGGGGAGGCACTGCGCCGATCGGCCGCACTGCCCTGAACGTCATGCCACGCACCGCGCCACGGCCGCTTCGCTGCCGCGTCGGCGCGTCCTTCCTTCTTGCGCTCGAGGATTCCGCACATGACCCAGTCGCTTCGTCATCGCCCGTTGGCACTGCTGCCGTCCCTGCTGCTCGCGCTCGCCGCCACCTCCGCCAGCGCCGCGCAACGCGTGGATCTGCACGCCAAGAATCCGGACACGCTCGGTACCCAGTACCGCAGCGCCGCCGCGCGCGTGGGCGGCATCCCGGCCGCGGCCGCGGTGCGCCATGCCGAACTGATCGGGCTGGACGCCGAGTCCGCGCTGACCCTGCTCGGCAGCAGCGAAGATGCCGACGGCACCGTGCACCGCCGCTACCAGCAGACCTTCCGCGGCATTCCGGTGTGGGGCGAGCAGGTGATCGTCAGCGAGCGCGCCGACGGCAGCGTGCGCAGCCTGTTCGGCCGCTCGGTGGCCGGGCTGGCCAGCGAGTTGCCGGCGACTGCCGCCAATGCGCCCAGCGCCACGCTGACGGCCGACCGTGCGTTGCTCCTGGCCCAGCGCGTCGCGCTGGGCGCGGCCCAGGCCGATCGCCGCATCGAACGCGCGCAGGCGCCGCAGATGATCTACCTCGACGACAGCGACCGCGCGCACCTGGCCTACGTGGTGTCGTTCTTCGCCGATGCGCCGAACGGCGGCGCGCCGAGCAGGCCGTTCGTCATCGTGGATGCGCGCAGCGGCGCCATCCTCAAGCAGTGGGACGCGCTGACCACGCGCGACGCCACCGGCCCGGGCGGCAACGCCAAGACCGGCCAGTACGAGTACGGCAGCGACAGCATCCACGGCTTCCTGGAGGTGGACGACAACTGCCGCATGCAGAACAGCAACGTCAAGTCGGTGAACCTCAACGGCGGCAGCTCCGGCACCACCGCGTACCAGTTCACCTGCCCGCGCAACACCTACAAGGCCATCAATGGCGCCTATTCGCCGATCAACGACGCGCACTACTTCGGCGGCGTGATCGAGAAGATGTATCGCAGCTACGTCGGCGTGGCGCCGCTGACCTTCCAGCTGGTGATGCGCGTGCATTACGGCACGCGCTACGAGAACGCGTTCTGGAACGGTTCGACGATGAACTTCGGCGACGGCAACACGCGGTTCTATCCGCTGGTCAGCGCCGACGTCGCCGGCCACGAGGTCTCGCACGGCTTCACCGAGCAGCATTCCAACCTCACCTATTCCGGCCAGTCCGGCGGCATCAACGAGGCGTTCTCGGACATGGCCGGCGAGGCCACCGAGTACTACCTCAAGGGCACGAACGACTTCAAGGTCGGCACCGAGATCTTCAAGGCCAACGGTGCGCTGCGCTACATGGCCACCCCGACGCAGGACGGCAGCTCTATCGACAACGCCGCCAACTACCGCAGCGGCCTGGACGTGCATTACTCCTCGGGCGTCTACAACAAGGCGTTCTATACCCTGGCCACCACCTCCGGCTGGAACACGCGCAGCGCCTTCGAGGTATTCGCCCGCGCCAACCAGTTGTACTGGACGCCCAGCACCAGCTTCAACAGCGGCGCCTGCGGCGTGCAGACCGCCGCGAGCGACCTGAGCCGTTCGGTGACCGCGGTGCGCAATGCCTTCGCCGCGGTCGGCGTGAGCTGCCCGCAGTAAGGCCTGCACGGACGCGCACGGCCATCCGCGTGGATGGCCGTGCGTTGCAGTTCGGGATGGGGATTGGGGATTGGGGATTGGCAACAGCTGCTCTCGCCGATCGCCGCGTAGGAGCGGCGCTTGTCCCCTTTTCGGGATCAGCCGTGACGGGCGAAGCGGCGTGCTTTCCGATGCCGCAATGCGTCGGGACTGAAGTCCCTCCCACAGTGCACTCGGCGAGCTCGCCGCACGCCCTTGTGGGAGTGGCGCTTGTCCCCTTTTCGGGATCAGCCGCGACGGGCGAAGTGGCGTGCTTTCCGGTGCCGCAATGCGTCGGGACTGAAGTCCCTCCCACGGTGCACTCGGCGAGCTCGCCGCACGCCCTTGTGGAAGCGGCTCTTGTCCCCTTTTCGGGATCAGCCGCGACGCGCGATCGCCAGACGCGTCACGACGGGAGCCGCGCGTAAGCCAGGTCGGCGATACTGTCCAGTCTCACCTTCGCTGCCCCTCCCGATGCCGTTCGCTTCCCTCGGTCTGTCGCCCGCGCTGTATCCCGCCTTCGCCGCCGCGCTCGCGCGCGCCGGCTGGCAGACGCCCACGCCGATCCAGCAGCAGGCCGTACCGCTCGTCGTCGCCGGCCACGATCTGCTGGCCATGGCGCAGACCGGTTCCGGCAAGACCGCGGCGTTCGCGCTGCCGTTGCTGCAGGCCTGCGCGCAGGCGGCCAGGCCGGCGCGCTCCACCCGCGTGCTGGTGCTGGTGCCGACCCGCGAACTGGCGGTGCAGGTCGCCGACACCTTCGTCGCGCTGGGCCTGGAATTGCCGCGGCGGCCGCGGGTGGTGGTGGCGGTCGGCGGCGTCTCGATCAATCCGCAGATGCTGGCGCTGCGCGGCGGCGCCGACGTGGTGGTGGCCACGCCCGGGCGCCTGCTCGACCTGCTGGCGCAGCGCGCGCTGCAACTGGACGCGGTGGCGCACCTGGTGCTGGACGAGGCCGACCGCCTGCTCGACCTGGGCTTCGGCGCCGAACTGGAGCGGCTACTGCAACTGCTGCCGCCGACGCGGCAGACCCTGTTGTTCTCGGCCACCCTGCCAGCCCCGATCGCGGCGCTGGCCACGCGCCTGCTGCGCGCGCCGCGACGCATCGGCGACGCCGCCGACGCAGCACCGATCCCGGCGACGCTGCACCAGCGCGCGATCGAGGTCGACGACGGGCGTCGCCTGGCCTTGCTGCAGCATTTGCTGGAACAGGAAGCATGGCCACGCGCACTGGTGTTCGTCGCCAGTCGGCGCAGCGCCGAGCAGGTCGCCACGGCGCTGGCCAAGGCCGGCATCGCCGCACAGCCACTGCACGGCGACCTCGCACAAGGGCGGCGCCTGCGCACCCTGGAGGCGTTCCGCCAGCAGCAGGTGCGGGTGCTGGTGACCACCGACCTGGCCGCGCGCGGCATCGACATCGCCGCGCTGCCGGTGGTGGTGAACTACGACCTGCCGCGTTCCACCGCGGACTACACCCATCGCATCGGCCGCAGCGCGCGCGCCGGTGCCGAGGGCCAGGCGCTGAGCTTCGTCGACGCGGCCAGTGCGGCGCATCTGCGCCTGATCGAAAAGCGGCAAGGCGTACGCGTGCCGCGCGAACGCATTCCCGGTTTCGAGCCGAAGCAAGCGCCACCCCCGGCCGCCGCACCGTCCACGGAGGCGGCCGTCTCCACCGGCGGCATCAAGGGCAAGCGACCGAGCAAGAAGGACCGGCTGCGCGCGGCGCGTGCGCAGGACGGGGAGCCGCCCGCGAGCGGCTGAGCGGCGCCGCGTGGGCTGTACCACGCTTTACTGCGGCATCCGTCGCCACACAGACGCGTGCCGAGATCAGGCACGTTTCCGGCCAGAACATCAGAACGACCGCGTCGCCATGCGACCCGGGCTTGTCGGACGGATCCGACCAAGGACGCCAGGAGCGTCCGCGCCAACGCGTGCCGCAGTCGGCCCTCTGGCCAGAAACGCCTGGAAGGCCTGGCGCACCGCGGCAAGCGCTGCGGCAATGCCAAAGGGCGCGGGCAGTGGCCTGGCGTCGCACGTCGATGCCACGGCGCCGCCCCCGGCGCGACAGGCACGCCGAATCGCGCTCAGTCCTCGAAGGGATCGTGCTCGCTTTCGTCCTGGCCGCCCTTGGCCCGCGGCGGCCGCGTGCACGCGCGGCTGCGGATTTCCACGTAGAACTGCTCGCCGCCGGCGGCGACCAGCGCGTCGACCGCACGCAGCAGTTCGGCCGGCGGCAGCACCGCGGCGGTGGCTTCCTCGGTGCCGAACAGGGTGTCGAAATCCCAGTAGTCCGCACCGGCCGGCAAGGTCTTGCGGCGCTCGCGGCGGATGTACTTGCGGATGTCGTGCTTGGCGGCGTCGAGCAGGCGGTCGGGATGCTTGCCTTCGATGCGGAGCCGGTAGGTCTTCTTCACTGCGGGAAATCCTGGAAAGGGAATGCGGCGGTCATCGCAGGGCGACGGCGCGGCGGGCGCACCGACGGACGGCGCGTACGACGGCCGCCATGGTGCCAGAAGCGGCCACGCGCTGCGGATTGCGCGGATAATCGGCGCACGCCCCACGGCACGCAGGAGCCACCGATGACCGATCCGTCCGCTTTCGCGGGATACCGCGTGCTCGTCGCCGGCGCCAGCCGCGGGATCGGCCTGGCGATCGCCGATGCCTTCGCCCGCCATGGCGCCGCAGTGGCGATCTGCGCGCGCAGTCCCGCGCCGCTGGCCGACGCCACCGCGCAGTTGCAGCGCCACGGCCACCCGGTCGCGGCGCAGTGCTGCGATCTGGCCGACGCCGCGCAGATCCAGACCTGGGTGGCCCAGGCCGCGGACGCACTGGGTGGCATCGACGTGATGATCAACAACGCCTCCGGCTACGGCCATGGCGACGACGATGCGAGCTGGCAGGCCGGCTTCGACATCGACCTGATGGCCGCGGTGCGCTGCAATCGCGCCGCATTGCCGTACCTGCGCGGCAGTGGTCGCGGCTGCATCCTCAACATCAGCTCGATCAACGGCCTGCGCCCGACGCCGCGGGTGCCGGCGTACTCGGCGGCGAAGGCGGCGCTGAACTACTACACGACCACCCTGGCGACGCAGCTGGCGCGCGAGCGGATCCGGGTCAATGCGATCGCACCCGGTTCCATCGAGTTCCCCGGCGGCCTGTGGGAGCAGCGTCGCCAGCAGCAGCCCGAGCTGTACCGGCAGATCCGCGCCAGCATTCCGTTCGGCGCCTTCGGCGCGATCGACGATGTCGCCAACGCGGCACTGTTCCTGGCCTCGCCGCAGGCACGCTGGATCACCGGCCAGGTGCTGGCGGTGGACGGCGGGCAGTCGCTGGGCGCCTGAGGAGGCTCGGTGTGCGGCCGCGTCCAGTGCGCGCGAGCGCGCTGCGGCGAGCGTGGGCTGCACGCGATGCCGTGGTGATGTGGCCTGGCGCCGGCGTCACGCCGCGGACGATCCACAGAGAAGTCGCCCAAACGTGCGTTGGCGGGCAATGCTGCGGACTCGCGCACGACGCTCCCATCCCGAATCCCCACTCCCCAATCCCGGCCCCTAAACCAACTGCGCCGCATCGACGACCTGCACGCCCGGTCGCGGCTGCAGCGCTGCCGCGACCAGCGCCGCGGCGATGCGTTCGGCCGGATTGATCCGGTAGCGCCGCGGCAGCAGCGGTCCGAGCGCACGCAACACCACACTGGCGGCATGCTCGCCGCGGCGGCGTTGCGCACGCTCGCCGCCGATCAGGCCCGGCCGCACCAGGGTCAGCGACGTAAAGCCGAGCGCGCGCAGGTCGTGTTCCAACTCGCCCTTGACCCGGTTGTAGAAGGCCCATGACCGCGGATTCGCACCCAGCGCGGAGTTCAGCGCGAAGGCCTCGGTGCCGTGCTGGCGCAGCAGGCGCGCGATCGCCAGCGGATAGTCGTGATCGACCCGGCGGAATGCCGCGCGCGAGCCGGCCTGGCGCATCGTGGTGCCGAGCGCGCAGATCGCCGCCTGCACCTGCCACCACGGCGCCTGCGCCGGCAGCGCGTCGAAGTCGAGCACCGGGTTGAGCAGCTTCGGATGGACCAGCTCCAGCGCGCGCCGGGTCGGCGCGATCACCGCGCTGCAGGCGGGGGCGGCCAGCAACTGGCGCAGCACGTGGGCACCGACCAGGCCGGAGGCGCCGGCGAGCAGGATTTTCATGGGAACGGCCTTGGTGTTGGCTGGGATGGGGCGACTATCGCAGGGGTGGTGGCAAGGTGCTGTCTGGGATGTTTGCGGCGGGCGGTGGGCTATGAGGCGCTGCGCGCCCGTACCC
>NZ_NMPP01000115.1:0-1269 GCF_009192885.1 Xanthomonas sp. LMG 12462
GCCGCCACGCAGGCACTGCTGGCGCTGGGTCGCGGTCCAATGTCGACGCAGCATCGCGAGCGTTCGCTGGTGGCGCAGGTGCAGGCGCAGGCGGCGGCGACGCCAGAGGCGGTGGCGGTGCGCTGCGGGACGCAGTGGCTGGACTACGCGGGCCTGGAGCGTGCCTCCAACCGGCTGGCGCATGCGTTGCAGGAGCAGGGGATCGGTCCGGGCGCACGGGTAGGAGTGGCGCTGGAGCGCTCGGTGGCGTTGCTGGTGGCGCTGCTGGGCACGCTCAAGGCGGGCGCGGCCTACGTGCCGCTGGACCTGCAGCAGGGCCCGGCGCGGCTGCGGCAGATCCTGGACGATGCGCAGGTGCAACTGGTGCTGCTGGACAGCGCCAGTGCGTTCCCGCTGGCGGGAGCGGACACGCTGTTCATGGACGAGGCGCACAGCGCGGACTGGCTGTCGGCATACCCGTCCACCGCACCGGTGCTGGCCGAGGATGCGCAGCGCAGCGCCTACGTGCTGTACACCTCCGGCTCCACCGGCACGCCCAAGGGCGTGGAGATCGCCCACGGCAGCCTGCTGGACTACTGCGCGTTCGCGCGCGAGGGGTACTACGCCGGTCACCTGAGCGGATCGCTGGTGGCGAGCTCGGTGGCGTTCGACCTGAGCGTGCCGAGCCTGTACGTGCCGCTGCTCAGCGGCGGCTGCGTGACGCTGCTGCCGCCATCCGATCCGTTGCAGGGGCTTGCCCAGGCGCTGGAGGATGCAGCGGCGCCGGCATGGCTGCTGCGGCTGACGCCCTCGCACGTGCAGGGACTGCTGGGGCTGGTGGATGCGACGCCGCGGGCACAGCGGCATGTGTTCGTGATCGGTGGCGAGGCGTTCGCGGTGGAGCTGGCGCGGGCGTTGCAGGCCAAGTACCCGCAGGCGCAGCTCTACAACCACTACGGCCCGACGGAGACGGTGGTGGGGTGTGCGTGGTACGACGTGAGCGCGCACCTGGAGACGTTGACGCACACGATCCCGATCGGGGTGCCGATGCCCAACACGGGGCTGTACGTGGTGGATGCGCAGGGGCAACTGGTGCCGCAGGGCGTGGCCGGCGAGCTGTACATCGGTGGCGCCGGCGTGGGCCAGGGCTACGTGAACCAGCCGGACCTGACGGCGCAGCGGTTCCTGCCCAGCCCATGGGTGGCCGGGGAGCGGGTGTACCGCAGCGGCGACCGGGTGCGCTGGCGCAACGACGGGACGCTGGAGTACCTGGGGGGGCGGGAGGCGCGG
>NZ_NMPP01000116.1:0-6818 GCF_009192885.1 Xanthomonas sp. LMG 12462
ATCGCCCAGCGCATCGGTGACGCGAGTACCGGCAGCCGAGTACGCCAGCGTGACGCCGTCGATACCGCCGGCGTGCTGGCTGGAGATCGCACGGCCGACCTCGTCGTAGGCGAAGGTGCTGAAGCGCTGGCCATCTTCCGTGGTCACGCCGGTAAGATGGCGCGGGAAGCGCGTGTCTTCATAGTGATAGATCCGACTTTTGCCATCGGCATAGGTGACGCTCGCAAGGCGCTGCTGGTCGTAGCCGTAGCTGGCCAACTGCACCCCACCGGAGACGATGCCGGTGATCAGCGCATCGTCGTTGTCGTCGGCATACACCAGTTCGATGGAGCGCCCCTGCAGCGAGGCGATGCTCTGCAAGCGCCCACGCGCGTTATAGCCGTACACCCATCCGCTGCCATCCTCGGCCATGCGCGAGACCAGATTGCCCTTGGCATCGAAGGTGTAGATGGCATCCTGGCGATACAGCACCCACTGGTCGCCGTTGGCGACGATGCGTTCGCCCGAGGCATTGGCCGCGCGATACTCGGCTCCCATCTTGCGGAACGGCACGGCATAGCCGCTACCCTCGATCAGGCCCAGCGCGTCGCCCTGGATGGTCAGGTGCAAGCTGTGCGAGAAGGTCCAGCCGGGGCCGAATCCACCGGTATTCAGTGCGATGCCTGAGTGGTAATAGCGCGTCAGGGTGATCCAGCCCAGATCCAGGTCGCGCTCGGTCTGGAATTTCTCGCCGGTCTTGACGTCGCAGGGGTTACCGACCATGCCGGAATTTCCGCCACTAACCGGGCCACCGCCATTACTTTTCTCGCCGCCGCACTGCAGCGTCGATACTTCGACGGTGGCGAAAATTTCTTTATTAGTGCACGCCTGATCACTTATATGCCAGCTCATGTAATCGTTCGGGCATTCGGAACGCCTCCTTCTTTGCAACTCCACCTCGTATTGAATTCGCCCACAATCAACTTCACTATAACCGTTAACTTGATAAGCCCTATGTTGATACTCAAGCCCCCAATCATATTGAGGATAAGGACCTTGATCTGGCGAGCCAACCCAGTCACCCGTAGGACTTGCACTCAGATCCACTCCGCACTGAGAAGATTCAGACACAAAATGGTCAATTAGTGCTTTCACTTCCTTTTCTTCAGAATCTGGAGCAGGATCTCCATAGGGAGCGTATCGCCAGCCCTCATCATTTGCCCTCTTGCGCCCCATCCAGTAGGTAATCAGCGCAGTCCCATTTTCACGAATCACTTCGTTTTTGATCGTATCGACGTACTTATAGACATCTTCCATGCCCTGCGGCCCGGAAATCATCTTGATCGCGGCTTCTGCCTGCACTTGCGTGTCGTAGGTACCATGATCATTTCCATACATGTCGCGAACGAGAAACTGCTGTTTCTTTCCTTCTGTCGCGGCGAACGCAGAATTCGCCAGCAGAAAAAACAGCACCGCCACCAAAGCGAAGCAGCTAGCAAAAGATATGCGATTGCGATGTATATTGATCATTGCGCGTCCTTGCAGGAAATCCATCCAGTCGAGTCGACGATTGCCAAAGTGAGTCAAACCGTCTGCCGATCGCATACATCGGACACGACCAATCTCCACATGGTGCGCAACCTGACGCAGCCAATCAGCGACTGGAAAGGGAAACGAAATCGGAAGGCTTGGGGGAGATACCCGACACTGGGCAGGCCGCTTCATCCCTGGGCGAAGCTCTAAAACGAACGGAACACGCACGTTGCGCATACGACAATCCTTGTCATTACGAGAAGCGATGCTAGACGATGGCCCTATCCACTGGCAACAAGCCGCTGCGGCTTTCGCTCAAGCGCGCATAGCATCGGCCAGGATGGTTGCGGTACGCAGTCAGAAGCAAGGCCGTTGCAAGACGGCTGCCGATCTAGATGATCGCCGCAAACCGCTCCACCACCATCCCCTCGATCGCCTCCAGATCCGGCAGCAAGGCGCTCTGCTCGCCCAGCAGCACGCGCATGTGCACGCCGGGCGGGAGGGTTTCTTCGGAGGCGTCGGCGAGCAGGCCGTCGCGGGGGACGGAGATCAGTTGCGGGAAGGATTGGGTGAGCAGTGCCAAGTACGGCAGGTCGGGGTTGCCGCCCAGGGCCTTGAGCACGACGATCTTGTTGTTGGCAGCCACGATCTCGGCGCCCAGGCCGGTCAGGCGGGCGAAGGAGACCAGCGGCACTTTCCAGCCGTACCAGGCGATCTGGCCGAGCAGCCAGTGCGGGGCGTCGGGCAGCGGTTCGACCGGCACGCGCGACATCACTTCGGCGATGGTGGCGTTGGGCAGCAACACGCGCTCGCTGCCGGCCAGGATGAGGACACCGCGTATTTCGTCGTTGCTGGCGTAGCTGCTCATGGAGTGACTTCGTCCTGGAAGCGGAAAAAACGCGCGATAGGGGCGCAGCGATGAATGGCGTGTGCCGCCTCGCTCAGCCGCTCCACCGTGCGGTCAAGGCCTGGGCCAGTTGCGCCGGATCGCCGCCGGGATGGCCCTGCAGGATCAGGTGCGCGCCGGCGGCGGGGTCGTAGCAGCCGTCGCCGGATTGCCCGGCCACCCAGGCGCCCTGCGCGGCCAGCGCCAGCACCGCATCCACCTGCTGCGGGTCGCTGCCGCTGAGCAGCAGCACCGCGCTGTGCGCGGCCGGCAGGCCGGCGACCACGGAGGCGCCGGCGTCCTGGGCGACGAAGCGCAACCCGGCCGTGCCGTGCACGCCGACGTCGTCGGGCAGGATGTAGACGTTGCCAGGGGCGACCGGCTCGCCGGCCTCGGCCAGCAGCACCGGCAGCGCGGACACGCGGGCGATCTGCTTGACCAGGTTGCCGTAGCGGCCGCCATCCAGGCGCAACTGCACCAGCAGCGGCAGCGGGAAGTTCTCCGGCAGTGCGGCGAGCAGGCGACGGATCGCATCGGGGCCGCCAATGCCGGCCATCACCAGCACCGCACCGTGCGCGGCGGCGCCTGCACCGGCGCCGCTCGTGGACGCGGGCTCTTCCGATTCCAGCGCGACCAGCGACAGACCTTCGGTGGAGAACTGCGGGACGTGTTGCGACGCGCGCGGCGCAGCGGCAAGCAGGGGCGCATCGTCGTCGACCAGCGACCAGGCACTGGCCGGCAGCGCCGCGGGTGTGGCGGCGGGCGCAGCCGGTGTCGCATCGACGTGCGGCACAGCCGGCTGCGCAGACGCTTCGCTGGCAGCGGCTTCGGCGCGTGCGAACTGCAGGTCCTCGAAACCCGGCGCGACGTCGGTCGGCGGTTGCCAGGCATAGACGCCGTCCTCCGGCACGGCCGCGGCGAAGCCGGCGGCTTCGTCGACATGCAGGCCGATCGGCGCGTCCTCGTGCAGCTGCGCCGGCGTCGCCGGCAGGCCCGGCTCCGGCTGCAGACCGGTCTCGGTCTCGCGGCCGGGCGGCAGCACGTCCTGGTGGCCCTGCAGCTTGGCCGCCAGGTGCCGCGCCCAGCGCTGCGCTTCCCAGCCTTCGCGGCGCGCGGCCAGCTCGGCCTCGTCGAAGATCACGGTGACGCCAGGCAGCGCCAGCGCCGCATCCAGCCGCTCCAGTGCGTCCTCGATCGCCGGTTCGAGCGCGATCAGCACCGCGCTGGGGGCGGCATCGGCCAGGGTCTGCGCGTCGATCGCGCCCGGGTCGTCTTCCAGCACGATCGCCGCGCCGACCAGGTGCAGCGCCTCGCGCAGGCGCTCGCGCGCCTTGCCGGGACGGGCCAGCAACGCGACCGGCGTGGAGGTGGCATCGCCGTCATTCGCGAACACGGGCGATCCCCAGCAGGTCGTAGACGTTGCGCATCAGATCCAACTCTTGGTAAGGCTTGCCGAGATAGCGCTGCACGCCCAGTTCGAAGGCGCGCTGGCGGTGCTTCTCGCCGCTGCGCGAGGTGATCATCACGATCGGCACGGCGGCGTAACGCGGATCGGCGCGCATCGCCGTCGCCAGTTCGTAGCCGTCCATGCGCGGCATCTCGATGTCCAGCAGCATCAGGTCGGGCACCCGCTCTTCCAGGCGTTCCAGCGCCTCGACGCCGTCGCGCGCGGACACCACGTCGAAGTTGTGCCGCTCCAGTACGCGGCCGGTGACCTTGCGCATGGTCAGCGAGTCGTCGACCACCATCACCAGCGGCACGCGGCGCTGTTCGGTCGGCGCGGCCTCCACCACCGGCCGCAACGGCTGCGCCAGGAAGCGGCGCACCAACGGGGCGATGTCGAGGATCACCACCACGCGGCCGTCGCCGGTGATGGTGGCGCCGTAGATGCCGGGCACCGAGGCGATCTGCAGGCCGACCGGCTTGACCACGATTTCGCGGTTGCCGAGCACCTGGTCGATCGCCACCGCCGCACGCAGGTCGCCCGCGCGCACCAGCAGCAACGGCACCTGCGCCTGGCCTTCGGCACGTGCCGGTGCCTGCCCGACCAGTGAGCCGAGGTCGTGCAGCGCATATTCCTCGCCGCTGTAGCGGTAGCCGCCGGTGCCGGCCTCGAAGCGCTCGCGGCCGATGCGGCCGATGCCGCTGACCGACGCCACCGGCACCGCGAAGGTGGTCTCGCCGATCTGCACGAACACCGCCTGGGTGACCGCCAGGGTCTGCGGCAGGCGCAGGGTGAAGGTGACGCCCTGGCCGCGCACCGAGTGGATGTCCACCGAGCCGCCGAGCTGGCGCACTTCGTTGCGCACCACGTCCATGCCGACGCCGCGGCCGGCCAGCTGGCTGACCTGGTCGTAGGTGCTGAACCCGGGCGCGAAGATCAGCGCATCCAGTTCGTCGTCGGACAGCACCGCGTCGGCGGCGATCAGCCCGCGCTGCTCGGCGCGGCGGCGGATCGCCTCGCGGTCGAGTCCGGCGCCGTCGTCGGCCACTTCCAGCACGATTTCCGATCCCTCGCGGCGCAGGCGGATGGCGATGTTGCCCTCCTCCGCCTTGCCCGCGGCACGCCGTTGCTCCGGCGCCTCCAGGCCATGCGCGACCGAGTTGCGCAGCATGTGTTCCAGCGGCGCGACCATGCGGTCGAGCACGTTGCGGTCGAGTTCGCCGTGGGTACCTTCCAGGCTCAGGTGCACCTGCTTGCCGGTCTCGCTGGCGGCCTGGCGCACCACGCGCCGCAGCCGTGGCACCAGGCCGTCGAACGGCACCATGCGCGCACGCATCAGCCCGTCCTGCAATTCCGAACTGACGCGCGACTGCTGCTGCAGCAGACCGTCGTACTGCCGCGCCAGGTCGTCGAGCACACCCTGCAGGCCGCCCAGGTCGGCCGCGGACTCGTTGAGCGCGCGGCTGAGCTGTTGCAGCGTGGAGAAGCGGTCCAGTTCCAGCGGATCGAAGCTCTGCTCGGTCTGGTCCTGTTCGCGCTGGTAGCGGGCGACGATCTGCGCCTCGGTTTCCAGATCCAGGCGCCGCAGCTGATCGCGCAGACGCGCGTTGGTGCGGTCCAGTTCGGCCATCGCGCCGCGGAACGCGCCCAACTGCTGCTCCAGCCGCGAACGGTAGATCGCCACTTCGCCGGCGTGGTTGACCAGGCGATCGAGCAGGTCGGCACGCACGCGTACCTGTTCCTGCATGGGCCGCGCGATCGTCGCCTCTTCGTCGGGCGTGCCCTCCACCGGCAGCGGTGCCGACAACGGCGCCGCCACGGCGGCCAGTGCCGCGGCAGCCAGCGCGTCGTCGGCCGCCGCGAGCGGCTCCGCGACGGTAGTCTCGGCATCGCTGGCGGCGGCGAGCCGTTGCCCGTGCGTGCGCGCGTCGAACGCGCCGATCAGGTCCTGCGGCATCGCCACCGCGCGGTGGTTGCCGGTCAGGGTCAACAACTGGTGCAGGCGATCGAAGCCGCGCTCCAGCAACTGCACGTCCTGGCGGTCGAGCTCGGTGCGATGGGCGGCGACCGCCTCCAGCAAGGACTCGATGCCATGGCCGAGGTCGCCGATGGCGTTGATGCCGGCCATGCGCGCGCCGCCCTTCAGCGTATGCAGGTCGCGCTGCAGGCCGCCGAGCACGTCGCGGTCCTGCGGCGCGGCGCGCAGCTCGGCGATCAGGCGATCGCAGTGGTCGAGCAGGTCCTTGCCTTCGTCGACGAAGATATCGACCAGCTCGCGATCGAGGTCGGCGAAGTCCAGCGGCCCCAGATCGACGGCCGACAGATCGGTTCGCGCGGGATCGGCCGCGGCCTGCGCTGCGTCGGTGTCGGTGTCGGACGGCGCGGGTACGGTGGCCTCCGGCGCTTGCTGGTGGTGTTCTTCGTGGATATCGCCGGCGGACGCCGTGTCGGTATCGGCTGCCGTGGTCGTGTCGTTCTGATCGACGGCGCCCTCGGGCGCGTGGTGCACTTCGTCTGATGCCACGGGATGCGCGTCCGACGCCGCCTCGCCGTCGGACGGCGTCGCGTGTGCGGCGTGCTCCGCTTCGGCGGCGTCGTCGCGCGGCGCGCCATCACCCGCATCACCGGTCGGCGCAACGTGTTCCGCATCCGTTTCGGCGTCGGTGTGTTCGCCCACCGCGTCTGTGGCGAGAGACGCCGCATCGCCCTCGTGCGTTGCGTCCTCCGGATGCGCTGCGGCATCCGGTGTCGCGTCGCCGTGCTCGGCGGTGGACTCGGTATCGTCGTTGGCCGAGGCCACGCCATCGTGGCGCCAGCCGCTCGACGGTGCCAACGGGTGCTGGTGCAAGCCGATCGCAGGGGCGTGCTCGTTGAGCTGTTGCTCGTGCGCTTCAGCAGTGTCATCGGCGGGGGCGGGGGCGCGGGGGGGGGGCGGCGGGGCGGCGCGACACCCCCCCCGCGGGGCTTGCGCCTGTG
>NZ_NMPP01000117.1:0-3587 GCF_009192885.1 Xanthomonas sp. LMG 12462
GGCGATGGAGTGGTGTTTCTGGTGGGGCAGGGGGTGGTGTGAGTTGGCGCTGGGAGGGATGCAAGATCAAAGCGGATCAAGCGACGAAATTTACCCAAAAAGGGTAAACAAATACCCATAATGGGAAGAAAATTGTCCATGTGGGTAGTAAGCTGCACCGCATGGTCAACAACCTGCTCAATCCCGCGGGCGTAGGCGAGGCGTTGCGCTCTTCCCGCGCGCTGACGCTGGGCCTGGCGGATGCCTTGTTCACTCGCACCCAGCAACGCGTGTTAGGCCTGTTGTACGGTCAGCCGCAGCGCAGCTTTGGTGTCGGCGAACTGATCGCCGCTGCCAGCGGCGGCTCGGGCGCCGTGCAGCGTGAACTGACCAAGCTGGCCGACGCCGGCTTGCTGACGGTACAGCGCATCGGCAACCAAAAGCGCTACCAAGCCAATCCGCATTCGCCCATCCACGACGAACTGCTCGGCATCGTGCAGAAGACCATCGGCCTGGCCGGCCCGCTCGGCGAGGCCTTGCAGCCCATCGCCGACGACATCGTGGCCGCCTTCGTCTACGGATCGGTCGCCAAGCACAGCGACACCGCGCGCAGCGATATCGACCTGATGGTGATCTCCGATACGCTGGGCTATGCCGACCTGATGCGCGCGCTGGATGGCATGCATGCGCGGCTGGGCCGCCCGGTCAATCCCACGCTGTACACGCGTGCCGACTACGCCAAGCGCCTGCGCGACGAAAACGCATTCCTGCAGCGGGTGCTGCAGCAACCCAAGATCTGGGTGATTGGAGGCATGGATGACCTCGCCACTTGAAAACCTGTCCGGCTCCGGCAAGCAACTCAGCGCCGAACCGACCGACCAACGCGAATTCGACGGCCTGATCCGCTCCGGCCTGGCTCGCCTGGGCGACGCCAAGAACGCCACGCTCGCCCTGGAAAGTCGCTTCGACCTGGCCTACAACGCTGCGCACGCACTGTGCCTGGCGGCACTGCGTGCCAAGGGCTACCGCGCCAACAACCGCTACATCGTGTTCCAGGTGTTGCCGCACACCTTGGGCCTGGGACCGGAGGTGTGGCGTGTGCTGGACAAGTGCCATCACCAGCGCAACGTCGCCGAGTACGAGGGCGAACTGGATGTGAGCGAGCGGCTGGTGCTGGATTTGATTGCGGCGTGCGATGCGGTGCGGGTTGCGCTTGGGCTTGACGCATAGGTGAGTGCCGCCGCATTGAAACAACCATTCCTGCAAGGAGCATCGCAATGGCGAAATCCAACAAGCGGAGTATCCGGCCCATGTCAGCGATGAAACGTGCGTCCTTTCCTGCGCTTCAGGTCGATCCGGCGCTATGCGAGGAGGCAGAAGGTACATCACATCTCGTCGCACGTGGGTTGGCATCCCGCGCCAAGGCCCGTCGCTCGGGTCGCTATGTCGAGGCAAACGACGTGTTGGCGGCGCTGCAGTCCCGGTTGGACACGGCATGCAAGCCGGGAGCCTAGCGGTAAGCCCCCAGCGTGAAGGCGGCTATCATTGAGCATGCGTCCCGCACCAAAGACACCGGAGACATGGAGAGCCGATGGCCAACATCACCAAGCGCCGCAAAGGCGAGCTGATCCGCATGCTGTTCCAGATCCTCAAGGCGCAGCCGGAGGGAATGCGGGCCAGCGACGCGCTGGAGGTGCTGGCGAAGCAGGTCACGATGACCGAATACGAGGCAGGGGACTACCAGACCGGCGGCCGCCGTTTCGAGAAGATCGTGCGCTTCAGCACCGTGGCGCCGGTGAAGGCCGGTTGGATGGTCAAGGACAAGGGCATCTGGACCCTGACGCCCGACGGCGAGGCCGCCTTGCAGACCTATCCCGACCCCGAACAGTTCACCCGCGCGGTCGGCCAGCTCTACCGCAAATGGAAGAGCGCCCAGCCCGACCCGATCGAGGACGAGGAGGGCGAGGAAGAACTCGGCGAAGGTTCGGCCACCATCACCCTGGAAGAAGCCGAGGAGATGGCCTGGACCGAGATCGAGGCGTACCTGGCGGCGATGCCGCCTTACGATTTCCAGGAACTGGTCGGCTCGCTGCTGAAGGCGATGGGCTACCACGTCGCCTGGATCGCCCCGCCCGGCAAGGACGGCGGCACCGACATCATCGCCTACAACGACCCGCTCGGCACTCGGCCGCCACGCATCAAGGTTCAGGTCAAGCGCAACGCCAACTCCCCGCGCATCGACGTGATGGGTCTGCGCAGCTTCATGGCCGTCCTTGGCGAGGGCGACGTGGGCCTGTTCGTGGCCCTGTCCGGCTTCACCAAGGACGCGGACTACGAGGCGCGGCAGTCGCATCGGCGCATCAGCCTGATCGATGCGCGCAAGCTACTGGGGCTATGGACGGCGCACTATGCGCAGCTCGACGACATCGCCCGGGCGCGTTTGCCGCTCAAGCCGGTGTGGTTTCTTGCTGGGGGTGAGTAAGGACGGATTTCGTACTCGGTCTTTTTTTGCTTGGAGTGAGTGTTGTACTGGGCGGCTAGCTGGAAACCGGGGCCTACTTTAGGGGGTTGCTATGCACGTGAAACGTATAGATACGAGCTTCTGGTTTGAGCACCGTAACGGCGTCCGGCTGTACCCCTGCAGAGTAAAGCGCCGCGATACAGGTAGAGTGGCCTTTCGGGTTGCACAGCCGGTTACTGGCGCCAATCGAAATGTAAACCAGATCGAGTTGGGGGATGTAAGGGAAGTCTTCCATTACGTATTCGCTTTGGGTTACTCCGTTCGCATGAGTACGCTGGATTCAAGGCTCAATGGTCTCTACAGCAAAGACGGATACAGCATCGTCCGCACTTCTGAATCCTGAGTCGATGTTGCATCCAGCCTTGTGATTAGCCTTTGTGCGCGGCGGTGAGGCACGCCTTTGACATATGCGCATGCTGCTTGGTTGGATCGTTGGCAGGAAACCTGCGCGATGAAGATGCTTCGCCAGGGGCAGCGGTTGCGGTCTGCTGGCTGAGCGCGGCCTGGTCGACGCTGCTGAAGTGGTGTTGCTTGGCCAGGGCGTACAGGCTGGCGCTGACGCGGTCGTTGTCGGCCGGGTTCAACTGGCCAGGGCCGTTGAGGCCTTGGACCTTGTCGCGGATCTGCTGCAGCAGCGTGTGATCGGGATGGTCGGCGCGCGTGGGATCGGCCGCGGGGGCGGGTGCGCGCTGCCGATCCAGTTCGTCCGGTGCGTGGTAGCGCAGTTCCTCAGTGCGTTCCGGCGAGAGCATGCGGTTGTCGATGCCCGGTTCGAGGCGTCCAGGGAAATCCTGTACGGGCACGTCCATCAGTTCGCCGAAGGTGCGGTACGCGGAATTGCTGTTGACGGTCTCGCCGAAGACCTTGAACCCGTAGTTCGGATAGTCGCGGTCCTGTGCGTTGAGTTCCGGCACAGCGCGCACCGCGGTATTCCAGCGCTCCATGATTTCGTTCTTGTCGCCTGTGGCCACCGTGCGCGCCGGCTGGTCGTCGCGGATGTAGGTGGTGCTGTCGACCTTTTCGCCGATGGAGTGGGCGTAGGTGGAATCGTGCGGGTGGTGCCAGGCGCGCAGCGAGTGGCGGGTGG
>NZ_NMPP01000118.1:0-748 GCF_009192885.1 Xanthomonas sp. LMG 12462
GAGACGCCGCAGTCGGTGAGCGTGCTGGGCCAGCAGCGGCTGGAAGAGGAATCGCTGTTCAGCGTCAACGACGTCATGCGCAACGTCACCGGCGTCAACGTGTCCTTCTACGACACCCAGCGCCCGCTGTACTTCGCGCGCGGCTTCCAGATCACCGACTTCCAGGTCGACGGCCTGCCCACCTACAGCGGCTCCACCAACCAGGAATACGACATGGTCTTCTACGACCGCGTCGAGGTGATCCGCGGCGCCAACGGCCTGCTCAGCGGCGCCGGCATTCCCTCGGCCACGGTCAACCTGCTGCGCAAGCGCCCCGGCAAGAGCTTCGATGCGTCGTTCGCGGCCTCGCTCGGCACCTGGGACTTCCGCCGCACCCAGGCCGACGTCACCGCGCCGCTGACCGCCGACGGCCGCTTCCGCAGCCGTTTCGTCGCCGCCTGGCAGGACCGCGGCTACTACTACGACCACTACACCGAGCAGAAGATGTCCGGGATGGCGGTGCTGGAAGGCGACCTGACCGACACCACCACGGTCACCGTCGGCTACCAGCGCCAGGACAACGACCCGATCGGCTCGACCTGGGGCACGGTGCCGTACTTCTTCGCCGACGGCAGCTTCGCCGACCTGCCGACCTCCACCAACCTGGCGCCGAAGTGGGCGCGCTGGCAGCGCAACACCCATACCACCTTCGCCAACCTGGAACAGCGCTTCGGCGACAACTGGCTGTTGAAGGTCAACCTGGCGCGCA
>NZ_NMPP01000119.1:0-1201 GCF_009192885.1 Xanthomonas sp. LMG 12462
AAGGGTAAGTTCGAGCGCACCAAGCCGCACGTCAACGTCGGCACCATCGGTCACGTCGACCACGGCAAGACCACGCTGACCGCGGCGCTGACCAAGATCGGCGCAGAGCGCTTCGGCGGCGAGTTCAAGGCGTACGACGCGATCGACGCGGCGCCGGAAGAGAAGGCGCGCGGCATCACGATCTCGACCGCCCACGTGGAATACGAATCCCCGACGCGCCACTACGCGCACGTGGATTGCCCGGGTCACGCGGACTACGTCAAGAACATGATCACCGGTGCGGCGCAGATGGACGGCGCGATCCTGGTGTGCTCGGCCGCTGACGGCCCGATGCCGCAGACCCGCGAGCACATCCTGCTGTCGCGCCAGGTCGGCGTGCCGCACATCGTGGTGTTCCTGAACAAGGCCGACATGGTCGACGACGCCGAGCTGCTCGAGCTGGTCGAGATGGAAGTGCGCGAGCTGCTGAGCAAGTACGACTTCCCGGGCGACGACACCCCGATCATCCACGGTTCGGCGCGTCTGGCGCTGGAAGGCGACCAGAGCGAGATCGGCGTGCCGGCGATCCTGAAGCTGGTGGACGCGCTGGACTCGTTCATCCCGGAGCCGCAGCGCGACGTGGACAAGCCGTTCCTGATGCCGGTGGAAGACGTGTTCTCGATCTCGGGCCGCGGCACCGTGGTGACCGGTCGTATCGAGCGCGGCATCATCAAGGTGGGCGACGAAATCGAAATCGTCGGCATCCGTGCGACGCAGAAGACCACCGTGACCGGCGTGGAAATGTTCCGCAAGCTGCTGGACCAGGGCCAGGCGGGCGACAACGCGGGCCTGCTGCTGCGCGGCACCAAGCGTGACGACGTGGAGCGCGGCCAGGTGCTGTGCAAGCCGGGTTCGATCAAGCCGCACACCGAGTTCGAAGCCGAGGTGTACGTGCTGTCGAAGGACGAGGGCGGCCGTCACACCCCGTTCTTCAAGGGCTACCGTCCGCAGTTCTACTTCCGCACCACCGACATCACCGGTGCGGTGCAGCTGCCGGAAGGCGTGGAAATGGTGATGCCGGGCGACAACGTCAAGATGGTGGTGACGCTGATCAACCCGGTGGCGATGGACGAAGGCCTGCGCTTCGCGATCCGCGAAGGCGGCCGTACCGTCGGCGCCGGCGTGGTGGCCAAGATCATCAAGTAATGCCCTCCGGCCGCGC
>NZ_NMPP01000012.1:0-18469 GCF_009192885.1 Xanthomonas sp. LMG 12462
CAAGGAACAGGCGCGCGAGCGCGTCTACGGCATGCCGTTCGCCGACTGGAAGGCGCAGCACCAGGCCGAGGCCACACCTGAGCAACTGGCCGCCTTCGCCGAGGCGCAGCGCAAGCACGGCTAGCGATGCTGCGTTACACCGCGATCGCGGCGGCCATTCTCGCCGCGGCCTATGTGCTGGTCTGTGCCTTGCTCTACCTGGGCCAGCGCGACCTGCTGTACTTCCCGCAGGGCACGCGGGTGGCACCGGCGCAGACCGATTTCGCGCTGCGTCGCGGCGCGGACTTGGAGCTGCGCGGCTGGCAGGTCAATCCCGGTCGCGACAAGGTGCTGCTGTACTTCGGCGGCAATGCCGAGGATCTGCGTTTCGCACGCGCGCAGTTGCAGGCTGCCCTGCCCGACCACAGCCTCTACCTGCTCGCCTACCGCGGCTACGGCGCCAGCGACGGCAAGCCCAGCGAGAACGCACTGGTCGGCGACGCGATGGCGCTGTACGACCACGTCCGCGCCGCGCAACCACAGGCACAGATCGCGGTGCTGGGACGCAGCCTGGGCAGCGGCGTGGCCAGCCAGTTGGCGGCGCGCCGCGCGGTGGCGCAGCTGGTGCTGGTGACGCCGTTCGACAGCCTGGTGTCGGCGGCGCAGGCGCACTACCCGTGGGCGCCGGTGCGCTGGCTGCTGCGCGATCGCTACGATTCGGCGCGCGCCTTGCGCGCCTATCGCGGCCCACTGCTGATCCTGCGCGCCGGCCGCGATCAGGTGGTGCCGCCGGCCAGCACCGACGCCCTGCTCGAGGCCCTGCCGCAACGCCCGACCGTGGTCGCCTTCGCGCAGGCCGACCACAACGACATCAGCGACGATCCGGGCTACGTGCGGGCGCTGCAGGCGTTCCTGCGCTGAGGCGGCATCGCTCGGGCGGGGTACTCGAAAGGTACGCGGGAGTCGACTGTCATGCAGCCACGACGCGCGAAGTGCTGTGTGCTTCCGAAAGCGCAATGCGTCGGGACTGAAGTCCCTCCCACGGTGCATCCGGCGGGCTCGTCGCAAGTCCCTGTCGGTTCCCACACGGGCACCGCACACAATGCTGCCTTGCCGTGGCTAATCGCCGCAACGCGGCTCGCCGGTCTCGACCGGCACGCCTTCCGGATTGAGCGTGCGGCTCTCGCGCCGTGGCGGCGTGAACGGAGTCGGGGTCGGCACCACTGCGGTGATGTTGCCGTACATCAGGCCCCTGCCAGCACGCACATCGCCGGCGGCGATCTCCAGTTCCAGCCGCTCTGCATCGCGGCGGCGGATCTCGCGGGCGATGGAGCGCGCCTCGCTCTCCTCCATGCCCAGCTCGATCAGCGCGGCCTGGCCGAATTCCACCGCCGATTCGAAGGTCTCGCGGATGTGGTAATCCACGCCAGCGGCGATCAGCTCCAGCGCGTGCTCGCGGTCGTAGGAGCGCACCAGCAGCTTGGCCTGCGGAAACTCGGTGGTGGCCAGTTCGACGATACGATTGGCCGCTTCGCGGTTGTCCACGCACACCGCGATGGCACGGGCGCTGTGCGCACCGGAAGCGTGCAGCACGTCCAGGCGGGTGCCGTCGCCGTAGTAGATCTTGAAGCCGAACTTGGCCGCGCTCTGGATCATCTCGATGTCGTTGTCGATGATGGTCACGTCCACGTCGCGCGCCAGCAGCGACTGGCTGGCGACCTGGCCGAAGCGGCCGAAACCGATGATCAGCACGCTGCCGGTGAGGCCGTCGGCTGCATCCACGCCTTCCATCGACGGTGCCTCCACCGGTGCCCAGCGCCGGTACAGCAGCACGAACAGCGGCGTCAGCGCCATCGACAGCACCACGATGGCGGTCAGGTTGGCATTGATCTGCGCGTCGATGACGCCGGCACCGCTGGCGGCGGCAAACAGCACGAAGGCGAACTCGCCGCCTTGCGCCATCAGCACGCCGCGATCCAGCGCCTGCGCATGGCCGCTGCCGGTGAGCCGCGCGACCAGGTAGATGCACGCGGCCTTGGCGGCCATGAAGGCAAGCACACCGCTGAGGATCAGCGTCCAGTTGGCCGCCACCACCGCCAGGTTCAGCGCCATGCCGACACCGAGAAAGAACAGCCCCAGCAGGATGCCGCGGAACGGTTCGATGTCGGCTTCGATCTGGTGGCGGAAGGTCGATTCGGACAGCAGCACGCCGGCCAGGAACGCGCCCATTGCCATCGACAACCCGCCGAGCTGCATCAGCAGCGCCGCGCCCAGCACCACCAGCAGGGCGGCCGCGGTCATCACCTCACGCGCCTTGGCCGCCGCCAGCAGCCGGAACAGCGGGTTGAGCAGCCAGCGCCCCGCCGCCAGCAGGCCGACGATCGCCGCGGCGCCGATACCGATGCCGATCCAGCGCGACGGCGCAGACGCGTCCGCCGGTACCGGCGCCATCCACGCCACTACCGCCAGCAGCGGCACGATCAACAGGTCTTCGAACAGCAGGATCGCGACGATCTTCTGCCCCGCCGGCAAGGCGATGTCGCCGCGCTCGCCGAGCAACTGCATCACCACCGCGGTGGAGGTCAGCACGAAGCCGGAGGCCGCAATGAAGGCCACCGGCAATGGAAAGCCGAAGGCCAGTCCGACCCCGGTCAGCACGCTCGCGCAGACGATGATCTGCGCGGCACCCAGGCCGAAGATCTGCTTGCGCAGGCTCCACAGGTGCGAGGGCCGCATTTCCAGGCCGATCACGAACAGGAACATGACCACGCCCAATTCGGCGACGTGCAGGATCGCCTGCGGATCGGAGAACCAGCCCAGGCCGAACGGCCCGATCGCCAGGCCGGCGGCGAGATAGCCGAGCACCGAACCAAGACCGAGCCTGCGAAACACCGGCACCGCCACCACGGCCGCGCCGAGCAGCGCCACCACCTTGATCAATTCACTGCTGTCGGCTGCAATGGTCATGCGCCGATTCTACGCACAAGGCCGCAGCATCCCCATGGAGCGGGATGCGACATGAGACGCGGCGCACTGCGTGTTGCGCGCAAGGAACTTCTTGTGCGACAAGCAAGCGGTCGCGCGCTGCGCGCCGCACCCTCACCCCAACCCCTCTCCCGACGGGAGAGGGGCTTGAGCGTGCGCGACGCTGCTTCAGCCATCGAGATCTCCCCTCCCTTCTCCCACCGGGAGAAGGTGCCCCGAAGGGGCGGATGAGGGTACGGGCGCCGCTGCGTACAACGAAAGCCAGCGCTGCCCTGCATCGCGAGTCGCTTCGCGCCGCACCCTCACCCCAACCCCTCTCCCGCAGTGAGAGGGGCTTGAGCGTGCGCGACGCTGCTTCAGCCATCGAGAGCCCTCCTCCCTTCTCCCACCGGGAGAAGGTGCCCCGCAGGGGCGGATGAGGGTACGGGGTGCCGCTGCGTACAACGAAACCCAGCGCTGCCCTGCATCGCGAGTCGCTTCGCGCCGCACCCTCACCCCAACCCCTCTCCCGCAGGGAGAGGGGCTTGAGCGTGCGCGACGCTGCTTCAGCCATCGAGACCCCGCCTCCCTTCTCCCACCGGGAGAAGGTGCCCCGAAGGGGCGGATGAGGGTACGGATGCCGCCGCGTACAACGACAGCTAGTAGCAGCTAACCCTCAGCCCCACAGAACCGCGCATAGTCGATATAGCCAGGAAACGGCCGCTCCGGCGCGCACAAGGGACACTGCGGATCGGCGGACAGGCGGGTTTCGCGGAAGCGCATCGCCAGCGCGTCGAAGTGCAGCAGGCGGCCGCGCAGGGGTTCGCCGATGTCGAGCAGCAGCTTCAAGACCTCGTTGGCCTGCAGCAGGCCGACGATGCCGGGCAGCACGCCGAGCACGCCGGCGTCGGCGCAGTTCGGCGCGAATTCCGGCGGCGGCGGCTCCGGGAACAGGCAGCGGTAGCATGGCGCCTGCCCGCGCCGGCGGCCGGCATCGAACACGCTGACCTGGCCTTCGAAGCGCTGCACCGCGCCGTACACCAGCGGCTTGCCCAGCTTCACGCAGGCATCGTTGAGCAGGTAGCGCGCGGGAAAGTTGTCCGAGCCGTCCAGCACCACGTCCACGTCCTGCAGCAGCCGCTCGACGTTGTCCGCGGTGACCCGCTCACGCACCGCCTCCACCCGCACGCCCGGATTCAACGCGCCCAGGCTCGCCGCAGCCGAGTCCACCTTGGCCTGGCCGATCCGCGCATCGCCGTGCAGGATCTGCCGCTGCAAATTGCTGCGCTCGACCACGTCGTCGTCGGCGATACGCAACTGCCCCACCCCGGCCGCGGCCAGGTAGAAACCGGCCGGCGAGCCCAGGCCGCCGGCACCGACCAGCAGCACGCGCGCAGCCTGCAGCCGGCGCTGGCCCTCGACCCCGACTTCGGGCAGGCGCAGATGCCGCGAATAGCGGTCGAAGAAGTCTTCCTGCGCCGGTTCCAGCGTCGGTCGCTGCAACGGCAAGCCTTCGCGCTGCCAGCGCGTGGTGCCGCCCAGCACGGAAGCGACATGGGTGTAACCGGCCTGCTCCAGGAACAATGCGGTGTCGTGCGAGCGCTTGCCGCTCTGGCAAATCAGCAGCACCTCGGTCTCGGCGCCAAGATAGGCCGCCGGGTCGGCCTGCAACTGCGCGCGGGCCACGCCCTGCGCGCCCTCGGCCATGCCGGTGACGCGCTCGTGCTCCTCGCGGATGTCGATCAGGCGCGCGCCCTGCGCCTGCCGCGCCTGCGCCTGTGCCGGGGTCAGTTCTCGAATGCCCATGCGCGCATTATCGGCGCAAACCGGTTCCGCGTCCGCTGTCGACGGCGCGGCTGAAGGAACCTCGCGACGCGCTTGCCCGGGAACGCCCCGTCCCGCTGAAACCATTCCCACAGGCATCCTGTATCCGGCTTGATGATGTTGGATGCAGGTGCTTAGGGGGTGCCCTCAGTACGGCACCACCTCGACCACGTCGCCGGCCTGGAACTGGCGCGCGCCCTCCTCCAGCCGCAGCAGCACGTCGCTGTCGGCGGCGCCGCGCAGGCGATGCGAGCCGTCCGCGGGATTCGGCTCCGCCCACAACTGGCCGTGGGCGTCGCAGCGCATGCGCCCGCGCAGAAACTCCAGCCGGTCGTGGCGTTTGTCCCAGCCGGCCGCCAGCCGGGCGCGCCAGGCCCGATGCGGCTCGCTGCGCCGCTGCAACGCATCCAGCAACGGTCGGCCGATCGCCAGGAAGGTCGCCAGCACCGACACCGGATTGCCCGGCAGGCCCAGGAACAGGGCGCGGTCCCACTCGCCGAACAGCAGCGGCATGCCCGGGCGCATGCGCACCTTCCAGAACAGGATGCGGCCGTGCTCGGCCAGCAGCCGCGGCAGGTAGTCCTTCTCTCCGGCAGAGACGCCGCCGCAGGTCAGCACCACGTCGAACGCCGAGGCGGCGTCGGCGAGCATGGTCTGGATGCACTGCGGATCGTCCGGCAGGGTCGGCCACGCGGTCGGCGCCAGGCCGAGCAGGCGCAGCTGCGCCATCAGCATGTCGCGGTTGCTGTTGTAGATCTGCCCCGGCTGCAACGGCAGGCCCGGCTCAACCAGTTCGTCGCCGGTGGCGAACACCGCCACGGTCGGCCGCGCCGCCACCATCAGCTGGTCCACGCCCAAGGCCGCGGCCAGGCCGATGCGCGAAGGCGTCAACAGCATGCCGGCCTCGAGCACACGCTCGCCGGCGCGCACGTCTTCGCCGCGCGACCGCACATGCGCGCCAGCGGCGAGCCCGTCCGGCACCTGCACGAGGCCATCGCGCTCGTGCACGTTCTCCTTGATCACCACCGTATCGGACCCGGCCGGCAGTGGCGCGCCGGTCGTGACCCGCAGGCATTCGCCGGGCGCGAGCGCCTGGTGCCGATCGGCGCCGGCGAACTGCTCGCCGGCCAGCCGCAAGTCGGTCGCCGCCCCCGGGGTCAGATCGGCATGGCGCAGCGCGAAGCCATCCATCGCGCTGTTGGCGAACGGCGGCAGGTCGATCGGCGCATCCAGCGGCTCCAGCAGGATGCGGCCATCGGCACGCGACGCTGCAAGGCGCTCGCTGTTGACGGGACGGGCACGCGCAGCGGCAGCGACGATCGCCAGCGCGTCGGTGTAGGCGATCCGGGAGGGATAGTCGGTCATGGTGGCGGCAGGATACCCGCTGCAGCCAGATCCTGCGGCGTGTTCAGATTGCCCAGCACGATTTCCGGCAGCGGCACCGGCCGCATCCGCAGGCGCTGCTGCAATGAGCGTGGCGCGTAGCGGGCGGCTGCCAGGGCCTCCTCCAGCGCCGGGCGCAGCGCGGCCAATCGGTACAGCGCCACCAGCGGCTGCGCGCCGGCGGCATCCTCGACCCAGGCGCCATCGCACTCGTCAGCGGCTGAGGCTGCGGCTGCGGCCAGCACCGCAGGCAGATCAGGCGGCAACACGCAGATGTCGACCGGCACGGTCAGCAGCCAGGGCGTGGCGCAGGCGGCGGCAAGCGCGTCCAGCCCGGCGATCGGCCCCAAGGAACGTTCCGCCCCGGCCGGTGCCGCGACACGGTCCGGCACGGCCTGCAGGCCGATGGCGGCATAGTGCGGCAAGCTGCGGTTTGCGCTGACCAGCACGCGGGAGACCTGAGGCGCCAGCGCCTGCACCAGCCAGTGCACCTGCGCCTGCCCGCCGCGCTGCAGCCATGCCTTGTCGCACCCGCCCAGTCGTTGCGCGCGGCCGCCGGCGAGAATGCCGAGCGTGATCGCGCGCCGCGTATCCATCGTGCAGCTACTTGCCGCGGACGTGCTTCATCAGGCGCCGCTTCTTGGCGATCTGGCGCTCGGTCAGCACGTTCTTCTTGCCTTCGTACGGATTGGCGCCTTCGCGGAACATGAAGCGCACCGGCGTGCCGACCAGCTTGAAGCGCTTGCGGAAGAAGTTCTCCAGGTAGCGCTTGTACGACTCCGGCAGCACCTTCAGGCGCGTGCCGTGGACGATGAAGGTCGGCGGATTGCTGCCGCCCGGATGCACGTAGCGCAGCTTGGAGACGTGACCGCGGATGCTCGGCGGCGGATTGCTCTCGTAGGCGATTTCCAGCGCCTGGTTGACTTCGCTGGTGCTGAACTCGCGCACCGCCGAGGCGTGCGCGCGATGGATCGCCTGGAACAGTTCGCGCATGCCCGAACCGTGCTTGGCCGAAATGCGCACCGCCTCGGCCCAGGCCACGAAGCCGAGCTTGCGCGACAGCAGGTCTTCGGCCTGCGCACGCTGGTAGTCGCTCTGCCCGTCCCACTTGTTGATCGCCACCACCAGGGCGCGGCCGGCGTCGAGGATCGCGCCGAGCACGGTCGCGTCCTGGTCGGTCACGCCCTCGCCGGCATCGAGCATCAGCACCGCGACCTGGCATTGCTCGATCGCCTGCAGCGTCTTGAACGCGCTGAACTTCTCCACCGCCTCCTCGACGCGACCGCGGCGACGCAGGCCGGCGGTGTCGATCAGCCGGTACAGGCGGCCGTCGCGCTCCAGATCCACAGCGATCGAGTCGCGGGTGGTGCCGGGCACCTCGGAGGCGATCATGCGCTCCTCGCCCAGCAGGCGATTGACCAGGGTCGACTTGCCCACGTTCGGGCGGCCGACGAAGGCAATGCGCATGCGCGCCGGATCGGTGTCCAGGGTCTCGCCAGCGCCCTCTTCCGGCAGCCGCTCCAAGACCTCGTCGAGCAGGTCGTCGATGCCGTGGCGATGCGCGGCGGAGACCGCGATGGCCTCGCCGAGGCCGTAGCGCGCGAATTCGGCGCGCACCTGGTCCTCGTCGGTGCCGTCGATCTTGTTGATCAGCAGCAGGGTCGGCCGCGCCAGCTTGCGCAGCCAAGCCAGGATCTCGTCGTCGAGCGCGGACGATCCCTCGCGACCATCGACCACGAACAGGATCAGGTCGGCCTCGCCGGCGGCGGCGCGCGCCTGCTCGGCCGTGGCGCCGGCCAGGCCTTCCTCTTCGCCGGAGATGCCGCCGGTGTCGACGATCACGAACGGGGTGTCCGGCTGCAGCCGGCATACCCCGTAGTGGCGGTCGCGGGTGACGCCGGGCTGGTCGTGGACCAGCGCGTCACGGCTGCGCGTCAGCGCATTGAACAGCGTGGACTTGCCGACATTCGGCCGTCCAACCAGGGCGACCAGCGGCAGCATCGCGACATCCTTCTCTTGTTATTGACCCAACCGGAACGCGGTCAGGTCGCCTTTCGTGTTCTGCATCAGCAGGATCCCGTCCGCGACCACCGGCTGCGCCACCAGCGGCTTGCGGCCGACCCGCTCGCGCGCGGCGAACTCGCCGTTGTCGAGCCGGAGCCAGTGCAGATAGCCCTTGTAGTCGCCAACCACGGCGTAATCGCCCTGGATCGCCACGCCGGTCAGCGACCGGCGCGCCAGCCCCGGCTGCGACCACATGGCCGATCCGGAGGCCTTGTCCAGCGCCCACACGGTGCCGGCGTTGTCGGCCACCACCACGTTGCCGGAACTGACGCCGACACCGCCGGCGCCGCCGTGATCGCGGTTCCACAGCGGGCGGCCGCTCGGGCCTTCCAGCGCCACGGTCTCGTTCTTGAAGCTGGTCGCATACAGCGTGGTGCCGTCGAGCACCGGAGCGCCGTCGACGTCGGCCATGCGCTCCAGCTCGGTGCGGCCTTCCGGCACGCCGATGGTCTGCTCCCACAGCACACGACCGTCCTGCATCGCCAGCGCGGCCAGCGTGCCGTCGTCGTTGCCGATGAACAGCACGCCCGGACCCGCCACCACCGGCGCATTGCCGCGCACGGTCAGGCTCGGCAGTTCCTGCGCATTGAACCAGCGCTGCTGCCCGGTCGCCGCATCGAAGGCGGTGGTGCGGCCGTCGTTGCTGCGCACGAACACCATGTTCTGCGCGATCACCGGCGCGGCGATCACTTCGTTGGGCACCTTGGCGCGCCACTTCTCGGTGCCGTTGGCGGCATCGAGCGCGATCACGGCGCCGTCCAGCGCACCGACGACCACCAGGCCGTCGCCCACGCCCGGACCACCGGCGAAGCGCGGCAGCGGACGCTTCTTCTCGAGCCGCTTGCGCTCCTTGGCCTGCTGCTTCTCGTTGCGCAGGCGCTGCTTGTAGGCGGCGCGCTCGTCCTTGGACAGGTTCTTGCCGGACTCGCTCTCGACCTGGCTCTTCGGCTGGTCCTCGGCCTGCGACAGCTGCTGCTTGCGCGCCTGCTTGGCGTCGTATTCCCAAATGGTCTTGCCGGTCTGCAGATCCAGCGCGTACACCGTGCCGGAGGTCGCGGCCGCATACACCTTGCCGTCGGCCACCACCGGGCGCTGGCGCACGCCGATCTGGCGCTCACCCTTGCCGGCGTCGGTGGACCACAGCTTCACCACCTTCACCGACGGGGTGAACTTCACCAGTTCGGCAGGCTCGGCGGCTTTCTTGGCGGCCGCATCCTTGCCGGCGAACCAGCCCTTGACGGTGGTGCAGCCCGACAAGGCCAGACCCAGCAGGGCCACGGTGGCGACACGCTTGAACATGACTACCTTCATCAGATCGGCTCCGCGGCATTCGGCACGCTGCCGCCCGCATCCATCAATTTCGTTTCGACCACGCGCCGCTGCGGCGAGGCCACGTCCAGGCTGGTCAGCGCCTTGGCGTACGCATCGCGCGCCGCCTCGCGCTTGCCCTGCGCGATCAGCGCATCGCCGCGAATCTCCAGACCCTGCGAATCGGTGGCCGAGGCCACCAGCGCCAGCGCGTCCTGCGGCTTGCCGCCGGAAATCAGCAACCGCGCCACGCGATGGTCGACCAGCACCTTCATTTCGCCGTCCGCCTTGAGCGCGCGCAGCGTGGTCAACGCGGCATCGGACTTGCCGGCATCGACCTGCGCCTTGGCCAGGCGCAGCGCCGCCAGTTCGGCGTAGATGTTGGTCGAGCCCTGCTGCAGTTCGGCCATGTCCTTGGCCGCCTTGTCCAGCTGATTGGCCTGGATGCTCTTGAGCACCGCTTCGTAGCGGGTATTGGCCTGGGCCAGATCGTTGGACCGCTGCTTGGTCCACCACTGCCAGCCGATGATCGCGCCAAGGCCCAGGACGATGCCGCCGATCAGGCCGGCGCCGTTCTTCCTGAGCCAAGTGCGGACGCGTTCGCTTTGTTCGTGCTCGTCGAGCAGGTCGTCAATCGCCATGCGTACTCTCGCCCCGCCGCTGCGACGGGACATGGAATGTTGAAAGTGAGGAACCGCGCCGCCGTCACTCGGAGGCGGGCACCACGGAACCGTCAGAGGATACCGCAAAGCGCGCCACGTTCGCGCGCCTGAACGGGGTCAGATCCACGGTACTCCCGGATTGCTGAACCTGGACCGCGGAGGCATTGCCCAGCACCACACGTCCGACCTGCCCCGGCGCGTACGTGCGGGTCTCGCCGGCCTTCAGCAGTGCCTTCTCCACCGGCGTGCCGTCGGGCGCGAGGATCTGCACCCAGCTGTCGCCCTGGAACGACAGGCTCAGACTGTTCTTCTCCGGCTCTGCCGCCGGACGCGGCATCGGCGTCAGCGAAGCGATGTACGGCGCCGCGGCGCTTGGCGCCGGACGCGTGGCCGCCGGCGTGGTCGGCACCGGCGCAGCAGCACCGTTGGCCGGCGTCGCCGTCGCGGCAGCGGTCGTACCCGGCGTGCCCGGCACCACATCCAGCGAGGCGGTGCTGGGGCCGTTGTCGTCGGCGAAATGGCTACGGGTGGCGTACCACACCGGCACCGCCAGTCCGGCGGTGATCACCACGTAGACCATGCGCCGCGTGGCGCTTTCGAGCATGCGCCGCAGCGGCGGCGTATGCGTGTGGCTGATCAATTCGACCGGCTGCACCGGCGCGATCTGCGCGGTCTGCAGCAACGGCTCCAGGTCGACGCCGAGCAGGCGCGCGTAGCTGCGCAGCTGCCCGCGGACAAAGACCGGCGCGCCAAGGCGCTGCCACTGCTCCGACTCGAGTGCCTGCACCACATGCACCGGCATGCGCAGTCGGCTGCCGACGTCGTCGATGCTCAGGCCGGCCGCTTCGCGCGCCTCGCGGAGCTGTTGCCCGCAGCCTTTGGCGCCATCGAAAGCGTTCGGATTGGAATCACTGATCACAATGCACTAGCCCCGGGTGTCGTGGTCGCGGCGTCGGGAAACTCCTTGCGCAACCGCTGTTGGTAACGGCCGGCGGCAGCCTTGTCGCCCAGCCTTTGCTCAATCTGAATAGCAAGTTGTAACACGGAAGCGGTGGCAGGCGCAGCCGCCAGACGCCGCTCGGAGAAGGCCCGCGCCTCGAAAAAGCGCCCCTGCGCGACCTCGTTGCGGGCCATCGCCTCGAGTGCGTACGCGTTGTCCGGATCCAGCTCCAGCGCCTTGCGCAGGTCGCGCTCGCCACGCTCGCGCTGGCCGACCTGCAGTGCGCAGCCGCCGGCGTTGGCCAGCGCCGAGGCCGGCGTGGCGTAGTCCTGCAGCGCGAGCGCGCGGTCGAACCAGGCCAGCGACTCCGCCGGCGAGCCGTTCGCGCACAGCCAGGCACCGTAGTTGTTCAAGGTCGCGCCGTTGCTCGGCGCCAGCTCGGCGGCCTTGCGGTAGTACCCGCCGGCGGTCGCGGCATCGCCTTTGCGATCGGCGACCACCGCCAGCACGGTCAGTGCGTCGACCGAGTCGGCGTCCACTGCCAGGGCCTTGCGCGCATGCGTCTGCGCTGCGTCCAGGTCGTTGGAGGCGAGCCCGTTGGCGGCCAGGCCCAGTTGTTCCTGCAAGGCCACGCGCGACTTCACCGCGCGGCTGTCGCGGAAGGAATAATGCGGCTGCACCTGTTCGGCGGTGCGCACGGTGCCGGTTTTCGCAGCGATCCAGTTGCAGCCCGGCAAGGCCAGCACTGCGATCGCCACCACCGCGATGGAACGCACTTGGCTACGCCGCCGCATCCCGATCCGCCCGCGTCTGCAATTCGCGCTTGAACTCGGCCTGCCGGCGGGTACGGTCCATGACCTGCCCCTTGAGCTGCCCGCAGGCCGCATCGATGTCGTCGCCGCGCGTGCGCCGCACCATGGTCAGCACCTGTGCGTCCAGCAGGATCTTCTGGAATGCACGGATCTCGGTCTCGCCGGAGCGCTCGTAGCGCGTGCCCGGGAACGGATTGAACGGGATCAGGTTGACCTTGCCAGCGTTCGACGCCTGCACCGCATTGTCGAACTGGCGCATCAGCCGCGCCAGTTGCCGCGCATGCTCGGGCTGGTCGTTGATCCCCTTCATCAGGGTGTATTCGAAGGTCACCGACTCGCGGCGCTTGTTGGCGCGCAGGTAGCGCGCACAGGCGTCCATCAGTTCGGCGATCGGGTATTTCTTGTTGAGCGGGACCAGCGTCTCGCGCAGCGCGTCGTTGGGCGCATGCAGCGACACCGCCAGCGACACGTCGCTCTCGCTGGACAGGCGGTCGATCTGCGGCACCAGACCCGAGGTGGATAGGGTCACGCGCTTGTTGGCCAGGCCGTAGCCCAGGTCGTCGCGCATCACGCTCATGGCGCGCACGACGTTGTCGAAATTCATCAGCGGCTCGCCCATGCCCATCATCACCACGTTGGTGAGGCGGCGCATCTGGTGCGGCACGTTGCCCAGGTGCCGCGCCGCCACCCACACCTGGCCGATGATCTCGGCGGTGGAGAGGTTGCGGTTGAATCCCTGAGTGGCGGTGGAGCAGAAGGTGCAGTTGAGGCCGCAGCCGACCTGCGAGGACACGCACAGCGTGCCGCGGGTCTTGTCGGGGATGTAGACGGTCTCGATCGCGTTCTTGCCGTCCACGCCCATCGCCAGCAGCCACTTGTGGGTGCCGTCGGCGGAAGGCTTGTCGAACACGATGTTGGGGACGACGACCTCGGCATGCTGCTGCAGCTTGGCGCGCAGCGCCTTGCCGAGGTCGGTCATCTGGTCGAAGTCGGTGACGTAGCGGTGGTGGATCCACTTCATCACCTGGTGGGCGCGGTAACGCGCTTCGCCGAGGGTCTCGGCGAAGAAGCGCTCCAGCCCCTCGCGATCGAGGTCGAGCAGATTCTGCTTGGCCGCCGCGCCGGTCCGCACGGGATCGGCGATGGCCAAGGGAGGATGGACGACCTCGTTCACGACGACCTCGCTTAGCGCGAAACCACTTCAGTGGCGGCGAAGAAATACGCCACTTCGTTGGCGGCGTTCTCGACCGAATCCGAACCGTGCGCGGCGTTGGCGTCGATCGAATCGGCGAAGTCGGCGCGGATGGTGCCCGGCGCAGCGTCCTTCGGGTTGGTGGCGCCCAGCAGGTCGCGGTGCGCGGCCACGGCGTTCTCGCCTTCCAGCGCCTGGATCATCACCGGGCCGGAGATCATGAACTCGACCAGCGCGTTGAAGAACGGACGCTCGCGGTGCACGGCGTAGAAGCCCTCGGCCTCGCGGCGCGACAGCTGCTTGTACTTGGCGGCCACGACCTTCAGGCCGGCCTTCTCGAAGCGCGAGTAGATTTCGCCGATGACGTTCTTGGCGACGGCATCGGGCTTGATGATGGACAGGGTGCGCTCCAGCGCCATGGGAAGTTCTCCGTTGGGCGGGCCACTGAAGGCCCGAGGTTAACATGAAAAAAACCCGCGTCAAAACGCGGGCTTAGCCAGAATTGCGATGGACAATTCTATCCAATCGGCGCCGGCTTTGCACGGCCGGCCCTGAATCGTGCTGCAAAGCAGCATGACGCGCCCACCGCCCGGGCCTAGACTCAAACAATCGTTTGATTGATTCTGGCGGCCGCATGGCAAAGCAAGCGCACTTCTCGACCAAGGACCGCATCCTCAGCGCGGCCGAGGAACTGTTCGCGCAGCACGGCTTTTCCGGCACCTCGCTGCGCCAGGTCACCAGCCAGGCCGATGTCAACATCGCCGCGGTGAACTACCACTTCGGGTCCAAGGAAAACCTGGTCAACGAGGTGTTCCGGCGGCGCATGGACGAAATGACCGCCGCGCGCATGGCGCAGCTGGAAGCCGCGCAACGGCAGCATCCCGGCCAGCTCGGTCCGGTACTGGCGGCCTTCGTCGAGCCGGCCCTGGCGATGGCCCAGGAGCGGCAGAGCGGCGGCGCCTTCGTGCGGGTGATCGCCCGCGCCTACGCCGAGAACAACGACAGCCTGCGCCAGTTCCTGTCCGACCACTACGGCCATGTGCTGCGCGAGTTCGGCAAGGCCATCGCCGCCTGCGTGCCCGGGCTGAGCAAGCAGGAGCTGTACTGGCGCCTGGACTTCCTGGCCGGCGCCCTGACCTACGCCATGGCCGACTTCGGCCTGATCAAGCGCCCCGCCGGCGTCAGCGAGGGCGCGCACCGCGCCCACGCCGCCCGCGAACTCATCCGTTTCGCCGAAGCCGGCTTCCTCGCCCATTCGGTTCCCTGATCCCGCAAACGTTGACCCACAGAGGCTGATCGCTATGTCCAATCCCCTGCTCGTCCGCCGTGCCGCCGTCCTGGGCGCGGGCGTGATGGGTGCGCAGATCGCTGCGCACCTGACCAACGCCGGCGTCGACACCGTGCTGTTCGACCTCCCCGCCAAGGAAGGCCCCGCCGATGGCGTGGTGCTCAAGGCGATCGCCAACCTGACCAAGCTCAGCCCGGCGCCGCTGGCCAGCACCGCGCTGGCCGAGGCCATCACCCCGGCCAACTACGACTCCGGCCTGGAGCAGTTGCGCGACTGCGACCTGATCATCGAAGCCATCGCCGAGCGCATGGACTGGAAACAGGACCTGTACAAGAAGATCGCGCCGTTCGTGGCCGACCATGCGGTGCTGGCCTCCAACACCTCCGGCCTGGGCATCAACGCCCTGTCCGACGTGCTGCCGGAACAGCTGCGCCACCGCTTCTGCGGCGTGCACTTCTTCAACCCGCCGCGCTACATGCACCTGGCCGAGCTGATTCCGGCCAAGCACACCGAGCCGGCGGTGCTGGAAGGCCTGGAAAGCTTCCTGGTCACCACCCTGGGCAAGGGCGTGGTCTACGCCAAGGACACCCCGAACTTCATCGGCAACCGCATCGGCGTGTTCTCGATCCTGTCCACCATCCACCACACCGAGCAGTTCGGCCTGGGCTTCGACGAGGTCGACGGTCTCACCGGCCCGCTGGTCGGCCGTCCCAAGTCGGCGACCTACCGCACCTCCGACGTGGTCGGCCTGGACACCATGGCGCACGTCATCAAGACCATGGGCGACACCCTGCCGAACGATCCGTGGCATGCCTTCTTCAAGGCGCCGAAGTGGCTGGAGGCGCTGATCGGCAAGGGCGCGCTGGGCCAGAAGACCGGCGCCGGCATCTTCCGCAAGGTCGGCAAGGACATCGTGGTGCTGGACCTGCAGAAGCAGGACTACCGCCCGGCCGACCGCGCCGCCGCACCGGAAGTCGTCGAGATCCTGAAGATCAAGAACCCGGCCGAGAAGTTCGCCAAGCTGCGCGAGAGCCAGCATCCGCAAGCGCAGTTCCTGTGGGCGACCTTCCGCGACCTGTTCCACTACAGCGCCTACCACCTGGCCGACATCGCCGAGACCGCGCGCGACGTGGACCTGGCGATCCGCTGGGGCTACGGCTGGGCGCTGGGTCCGTTCGAGACCTGGCAGGCCGCCGGCTGGAAGCAGGTCGCGCAGTGGATCGCCGACGACATCGCCGCCGGCAAGAGCATGAGCAGCGCGCCGCTGCCGAACTGGGTGTTCGATGGCCGCGACGGCGTGCACGCCGCCGAAGGCTCGTACAGCCCGGCGCGCGACGCCAAGCTGCCGCGCTCGGCGCTGCCGGTGTACAAGCGCCAGCGCTTCCCCGATCCGCTGCTGGGCGAGAAGTTCGCGCAGGGCGAGACCGTGTTCGAGAACGACGGCCTGCGCATGTGGCACGACGGCGACGACATCGCCGTGGTCAGCTTCAAGACCAAGATGAACACCGTCTCCGACCAGGTGCTGGACGGCCTGCAGGAAGCGGTGGGCCGCGCCGAGAAGGACTTCAAGGGCCTGGTGCTGTGGCAGCACAAGGAACCCTTCTCCGCCGGCGCCGACCTGGCCGGCGCGCTGGGCCTGCTGCAGGCCGGCAAGGTCGATGCGTTCGAGGCGATGGTCGCCAACTTCCAGGCCACCAGCCAGCGCATCAAGTACTCGCTGGTGCCGGTGGTCGCGGCGGTGCGCGGGCTGGCGCTCGGCGGCGGTTGCGAGTTCCAGATGCACAGCGCCAAGAGCGTGGCTGCGCTGGAGAGCTACATTGGCCTGGTCGAGGCCGGCGTGGGCCTGCTGCCGGCCGGTGGCGGCCTCAAGGAGATCGCGGTGCGCGCGGCGCAGGCGGCGGGTCCGGGCGGCGACGTGTTCGCCGAGCTGAAGAAGACCTTCGAGACCGTGGCCATGGCCAAGGTTTCCACCTCGGCGGTCAACGCCAAGGAACTGGGCCTGCTGCGCGGCACCGACAAGGTGGTGTTCAACAGCTACGAATCGCTGTACATCGCCAAGGCCGAGGCGCGTGCCCTGGCCGAGGGCGGCTACCGCCCGCCGCTGCCGGCGCGACGCATCCAGGTCGCCGGCGACGTCGGCATCGCCACCTTCAAGATGCTGCTGGTCAACATGCTGGAAGGCCGCTTCATCAGCGAGTACGACTACGAGATCGCCACCCGCATCGCCACCGTGCTGTGTGGCGGCGAGGTCGACCGCGGTGCGCTGGTGGACGAGGAATGGCTGCTCAAGCTCGAGCGCAAGCACTTCGTCGAACTGGCCCAGCAGGAAAAGACCCAGGCGCGCATCGGGCACATGCTGAAGACGGGCAAGCCGCTTAGGAACTGAGAATCGGGAATGGGGAATCGGGAATGGAAACGCATTCCCGGCTCCTCCTTCTCCCCCTAATTTTCTGCCGGAAATAGGACTGCTGCAGATCGCGCGAATCGCTTTACGATTCCCGACTCCCCATTCCCCATTCCCGGCTTTCGGAGAAAGCCATGAGCAAACAGATCCAGGAAGCCTACATTGTCGCCGCCACCCGCACCCCGGTCGGCAAGGCACCCAAGGGCATGTTCCGCAACACCCGTCCCGACGACATGCTGGCGCACGTGCTGCGCGCGGTGGTGGCGCAGGCGCCGGGCATCGACACCTCGCGCATCGACGACGCGATCATCGGCTGCGCGATGCCCGAGGGCGAGCAAGGCATGAACGTGGCGCGCATCGGCGTGCTGCTGGCCGGCCTGCCGAACTCGGTGGCCGGGCAGACCATCAACCGCTTCTGCTCCTCGGGCATCCAGGCGGTGGCGCTGGCCGCCGACCAGATCCGCCTGGGCAACGCCGACCTGATGCTGGCCGGCGGCACCGAATCGATGTCGATGGTGCCGATGATGGGCAACAAGGTCGCGCTGTCGCCGAGCGTGTTCGCCGACGACCACGTCGCCATCGCCTACGGCATGGGCATCACCGCCGAGAAGGTGGCCGAGGAATGGAAGGTGTCGCGCGAGGACCAGGATGCCTTCGCCCTCGCCTCGCACCAGAAGGCCATCGCCGCGATCGCCGCCGGCGAGTTCCGCGACGAGATCAGCCCCTACGAGATCCTCTCGCACCAGCCCGACCTGGCCGGCAACGTCATCGCCCTGCGCAAGAAACTGGTCGATACCGACGAAGGCCCGCGTCCGGACAGCTCGATCGAAGGCCTGGCCAAGCTGCGCCCGGTGTTCCGCAACGGCCAGTTCGGCGGCAGCGTCACCGCCGGCAACTCCTCGCAGATGAGCGACGGCGCCGGTGCGGTGCTGCTGGCCTCCGAGCAGGCGATCAAGGACTACGGGCTGACCCCGCTGGCCCGCTTCGTCAGCTTCTCGGTCGCCGGCGTGCGTCCGGAAGTGATGGGCATCGGCCCGATCGAGGCGATTCCGAAAGCGCTCAAGCAGGCCGGCCTGAGCAAGGACCAACTGGACTGGATCGAGCTCAACGAAGCCTTCGCCGCGCAGTCGCTGGCGGTGATCCGCGACAGCGGCCTGGATCCGTCCAAGGTCAATCCGCTGGGCGGCGCCATCGCCCTGGGCCATCCGCTCGGCGCCACCGGCGCGATCCGCACCGCGACCCTGGTGCACGGCCTGCGCCGCCACAAGCAGAAATACGGCATGGTCACCATGTGCATCGGCACCGGCATGGGCGCGGCGGGGATCATCGAGGCGCTGTAAGCGCGCGGCGCCCTCCCCTCATCCGGCCCTGCGGGCCACCCGACGGGAGAAGGGAGCAGTACACAGCCCCTCTCCCATCGAGAGGGGTTGGGGTGAGGGTCCGGCGCGAAGCGACTCGCGATGCAAGGCAGCGCTGGGTTTCGTTGTACGTAACGGCACCCGTACTCTCATCCGCCCCTTCGGGGCACCTTCTCCCGGTGGGAGAAGGGAGGAGAGATCTCGATGGCTGAAGCAACCTCGCGCACGCTCAAGCCCCTCTCCCTCCGGGAGAGGGGTTGGGGTGAGGGTCCGGCACCAAGCGCGTGTTGT